>JBIKVO010000237.1:0-5184 GCA_044356795.1 Caulobacterales bacterium | reverse complement strand
GACGCGGCGTTTTAGCTTTGATCAAAACTACGCGCCCACCGCGCACGATGAGGCCTCAGGCGATTCGCGTCTGATCGCCAACAACGCATCCCTCGTGGAACGCCTTGGCGCCAAATTTAGCACTTCGGCGTATACTCCAACTTTGCGCGAAGCGAGCGCGGCGCGCGGCGAGTATCGCCTCTATGCGGAACGCGGCTATCCGACTTGTGGATTTGAAGGGGCGCACGCTTACTTTCATACGCCCGCCGATCTGGCGCAAACAACGACCCCGGCTTTGCTCGGCGATGTGTATCGGCGTTTAGACCGGACGTTCACAGCATTTGGAGCGTAAGCCCATGGATGCGAGGCACAGAGTGACAAATCTTACGCGGAGAAGCGCGTTTATTGGAGGCGCCGCACTCTCCGCCTGCGCAAGTGTCAACGCCGCGCAGGTTTCAGCGCAACAAAAACTAGATGAACAATTCGACGCACTCGCGCGAGCCGCGCGAGTGGAGGGCATGGGCTTCATCGTGCTTGATGAATCGCGACGGCTCTACGAGCGATTCTCCGGTAACATTACAGGCGCGCGCGCCATTCCGTTGGCGTCGGCGACGAAGTGGCTCACGGTGGCACTGATGATGGCGTTGATCGATGACGGCGTTTTGCGCCTTGATGGCGCGATTGGCGAATATCTGCCCGACGCGCCGATCACGCATCAAGCCATCACGGTGCGTCAATTGTTGTCCCACACAAGTGGAATTGAGCCGCAATTGGCGTTGCGCTTGGCGCCTACGTTGTCCTTAAGCGAAATGGCGCAGGCGATTATGGCTGCGCCGCTGATCGCTGGGCCCGGGGACGTGTTTGCTTATGGCGGTTCTTCCATGCAGGTCGCGGCCCATATCGCAGAGCGGCGCACGGGGCGCGATTGGCGCAGCCTTTTTCTTGAAAGGCTTGCTGGGCCTTTGATGCTGAGCAGTGTGGCATGGAGCCATCCAGTCGCGCCGGGTGTCAGAGATGGCGCGCCGATGGTCGCTGGAGGATTGACGCTTTCGCCCAATGATCTCGCTACCTTCTTGCGTGTCATGCTGGCGTGGGGAACAGATGGGGGGCGTCAAATTGTGTCGAAGGCTTCGGTCGTCGCTATCGAGACGCTACAAACCGCAAGCGTGCGTGAATTTCGCCGTTTGGACGTCGCTGATCCAAGTTGGCGCTATGGTCTTGGCGTTTGGTGCGAACGTATCGAAGCGGATGGCGCTTGCTCGCTTACCAACAGCGCCGGCGCATTCGGTACAGTTCCATGGATTGATCGAAAGGCCGCCCGCGCGGGCGTTTTCGCGGCCCAGACGCGTCTGCCACGCGTGATTGCCGGGGCGCTTGCGCTGCGTGAAAGTTCCAACACTATCTTGTGACAAGGGTGATGCACAATGCCAGAGACAGTTTCAAGGCGTGCGCTTCTCTCTGCGCTCGGCGTAGGCGCGGTCGGCGCGTGTGCAACCGTCAATGATGCGCACGCCACGCCGCGCGTCTTGGAAACACCGGATGCGGCGTTCGAGAGATTGCCCGATTTCGCGTTTGCACCGCATTTTGCGACAATCCGAGACGACAATCTCGGACGCTTGCGCATTCACTATACCGATGAAGGCCCGCGCAACGCTCCGGCGATTGTTCTGCTGCACGGGCAACCAAGTTGGTCTTATCTCTATCGCCATCAAATCGCGCACTTGTCGCGTCGCGGGTATCGCGTGATTGCCGTTGATCTTGTGGGCTATGGTCGATCAGATAAGCCAAGCCTCGTGGCGGACCATTCTTATGCCGGGCACGTGCAATGGATGACCAGCTTCTTTCAGTCGCTTTCGCTTAATAAGCCGAATGTCGTAGTCCATGATTGGGGTGGGCTGATCGGCTTGCCGATTCTGGCGGAGAACCCGGACCGGTTCGGCCGATTGGTTGTGTTGAACACGAGTCTACCCGATGGCAGCGATCCGACGACGCCGGAGTATGATCGTGCGTTTGACGCTTGGATTCGCTTTTTGCAGACGGCACCTAAGATTGAACCGTCCCGCGTGATCGAGGCGCAGACCTTGAAGACATTGTCCGCCGCGGAGGCCGCAGCTTACGACGCGCCTTATATCAGCAACGACCTCACGGCCGGCCCGCGCGCCATGAGCGCGCTCGTGCCGCGTCGACCGGCCGATCCGTTCGCTGCGCGCAATGCGCAGGTGCGCCAGCAATTGAAGTCCTGGCCTAACCCGGTTTTGATCGCGTTCTCTGCGGATTCAAATCGTTTGCATCCGGGACAGCACGCGCTTTTCAGCGGCTTGTTTAAACAGCAACGCATTTGGCGCGATGTGGAAGTGCCCGGAACGCAGCATTTCCTATTGGAGGATGCGCCGGAACTGATCAGCGCGTTGATCGACGACTTCATCGCTGAAACAAAGCTTTGAGTGGCGCTGACACATGGGTTTATTCCGTTTCTTGGCAGTGCTTTTGCTTTGGGTCGGCATTCATGGGCATGGTGAAGCGTCGCAGCGGTGCGCTTGGATTTTTCCGCGCGACCTGCCGCTTGTGGAGACAAACGCGCTTTATTGGCGTCTTGACGTAGACCTTGCGCCCGGCGCGCGCATCGAGGTGGATGGCCGTTTTCCTCATGCGCGGCAAATGAGCTTCAATGTTCATGATCGGCGCAGCGTCGCCGTGCTTACCGGGATCGCCGACACAGAAATCGCGCCACGCGCCGGCCACACGAACCCGTTTTTGCCCGCCGCTTCGCGGCTGGAGCAAAGACGCGCCTATACGGTTTCGATTTTGCGCGCCGATGAAGCGGGACCAAGCGTCAATGTCTTGAGTGTTCCAACACGCGATGGGGCCTTGTTGTCGCTGCGACTTCTCTATCGAGTCTATCTTTCCGATGCAGGCAAGCCTGGCGGCGGCGTTGGCCTTCCGATCGTGTGGCGCGTGCAAGCGGATGGACGGCGCGAACGGGTTTCCGGCGCCAATTGTCCAAGAGATGGCGGCAAAATCTTGGCTCAAGAGATCGGTGTGACACGTCTACCTGCTGGGCCGAGCACGCTTTCCATGCCGCTGGACTGGCGCAATGCCGGCGCCAGCGAAAGCGCAGAGAACAGCGACGTCTATATCAATCGGGACAATGGTTACGCTTATGCGTTGACGCACATGGCGCCAGGCTCGCTTCTCTTGTTGCGTGCGCGCGCGCCGACGCACCCACGTACCCGCGACGGTGCGCCCGTTATGGGCGCCGGCGAGGTACGTTATTGGTCACTTTGCGCCTATCGCCATCCTTCGGATCGCAGCGCCCGCTGCGTCGCGGATGAAGACATTCCGATCGATCCGTCTGGGCAATTTCGCGTTGTGCTGGGGCCGCCGGGGTCTGCGCGGGCGCATCTTCGCAAACAGTGCGGCGTTCCGTGGTTAGAGGCGCCAGCGCATGGCGATGGTGCGATTGTGTTACGCCACGTGGCGCCGGATCCAAGTTTCGCGCACACGCCCTTGCGCGGCGTGCCCAATGCGCCTTCAATGGACGTGATGGGGCCGTATCTGCCGCGCGCGACGTTGGTGTCGGCATCATTGAGCGATGCGGAGATATGTGCGCGCCTTTTGAAGAACTGAAGGGAACGCGATGATCGCAATGACACGGCGCAGCGTTTTGACGGCGGGTGCAAGTGCGCCATTGCTGGCCTGTGCGCATGGGGGCCCAGAAACACAAGAATTCATCGCGGCTTACCTTTTCTGTTTTCCGCTCTATGAATTTGCACGGACCGGATGGGCGGCGGCGGCGCCGAATGCGATACGCGCCGCGTCCACGTACAACACAATCGCGCACCGGCGCGGTTTGTCAGATCATACGCATCGCGCCATCACTGCGCCGAACAATGACACGATCTATTCGTCGGCGCGGCTCGATCTCTCGGAAGCGCCTGTCATCGTCGACATTCCCAGCGTGGGGGATCGGTATTTCTCCGTCGCGTTCATGAATTCCGCCACGGATAATTTTGCCTATGTTGGTACGCGCGCCACGCGCGGGCAGGGTGGGCGATTTTTGATCGCGGGGCCTAACTGGGTCGGCGTTTCGCCCGCTGGCGTGCAGGTGTTTCGCTCTGAAACACAGGATGTGTGGATGTTGGCGCGCGTTGGCGTGCGTGACGCGGACGACCTCGCGGCGGCCAACGCGGTTCAAAGTCAAGTAAGGATCGTCTCTGCCGGCGCGACGCGACTTTTGCCTGTGAATCCTACAGCGAGCGATGGTCCCGAACAGGTGCTTGGCGTCGCGAATGCGATGCTTGCGCGCGTCAGCGTCCAAAGCGCGATCTTGAAACGCGCAAAAAAGTTCGTCGATACTGGCGTCGAAGCGGGCGCGCTGCAGGCATGGACAAACTTGGCGGAACACAAGCGTCAAGCGTGGCGCAATGCGGCGATCACAGCGCACGCCATGATGCGCGATGGCGGGGCCGTATGGGCGCATCGCGAGAACGGTTGGCGATATCCCGTGCACGGCATCGGCGGACCCGGCGC
Organism: Caulobacterales bacterium; assembly: GCA_044356795.1. Lineage (GTDB taxonomy): Bacteria > Pseudomonadota > Alphaproteobacteria > Caulobacterales > Aquidulcibacteraceae > JBIKVO01. The sequence continues at coordinate 675 of JBIKVO010000237.1, read as the reverse complement.
CAGCGATGAAGTGCGCGCTGCGATTGCGCTTTCCGGGCTCGGCGCGCTAGAGCGAGAAGAGGCTACGTATGTGCGTGCAGATGCCGACATGGCAGGCGATATGCTGGATGGCCGGCGCGCCTATCGCATCGTGATGCCGGCGACGATTCCGGTGGAGGGGTTTTGGTCCTTGTCGCTTTACAAGCGCGAGTTGGATGGACGGCTTTTTTTCAGCGAAAATCCGAAAGAGCGCTATGCCATTTCGGATCGAACGCAAGGGCTGATCCGCAACAGCGAAGGCGGTATTCCCATAGCGATTCAAAACACGCCGCCAGCTGGTGAAGTCAATTGGTTTCCGGCGCCGGAAGGACCAATTAGCCTGACGTTTCGTGCTTATCTGCCGACAGGCGCACTGCGCGCGGGACGCTGGCGTCTGCCGGGAATCGTTGCCTTGCGTTGAAATGGTATTGGCGTTGACAAACAAACGGCGCGGTAGCGTCTTGGCGCCTACGCCCTTATTCGCGAGTGCGATATGAACTTAAGTTTGCCGTGAAGGTAGCCATCCGTGAATCCCCCGGAAATCCCGGAGGCGGTTTACCTAGTACCCTGAATCATAGCCGAGTGATACGCTTGATGAGTTTCTTTTGGCGCACTTTCTTCTTTGTCCATACAAAGGGTTTGGCCGTCTGATTGTAT
>JBIKVO010000236.1:0-5187 GCA_044356795.1 Caulobacterales bacterium | reverse complement strand
TCGAAGAAAACAACCCGCCCTGCATCCATGTGTCGCAAACCCCGAGCAAACCGACTGGAATTGGTGGGGCAGAAAGTGGGGTAGAGCTGGCGGGCGCTCAAAAAACCAATAAAAACAAGCACTTGAACGGCAAGCTGGCGGAGACGGAGGGATTCGAACCCTCGATACAATTTCTCGTATAACGCCTTAGCAAGGCGCCGCCTTCAGCCACTCGGCCACGTCTCCATGCGACTTCGATACAGGAAGCCCCCCCACGCAATCAAGTGGCGATCAAGGGTAGGATCCGGGAAGACCAAGCGCGACCATCGGCTCGCCGGGGGCGGAGTACCGGTCAGCGCTCAGTCCCAGTTGGGCGCACGCGCTTGACCGCGAGGCAGACGCCCATGCCAGCCGGCGGCCTGCCGCGTGCCATACTGCGGCATGAAACGGGGCAACAATGGTGAAAAACGCCCAAAACCACCGATAAGGCTGCGGTTCAGCAAGCAAGAAAAACATGAACGGAATCAGCGGGCCGTCACGCAAGGTTTGGCCGCAGGGAGTGGGACAATCGCGGCGGCGCGGATGCAAAAAAGTGCTGCGACGCCGCCGTGATCGGTCCGCTTCAGCGAATAACAATAGGTTGCTGGCAGATTGGCCGTGGGGGCAGTCCAAACAAACACTGCGCCCCGTGAAAATCTCCAAGGACCATCCTGTGGCGGCGACCCCCTTTCGCGATCCGCGTCCCGCGATTTTTTCCATGCTTGGCCTTGATCGGGCCAACGCTGCCGCCAAAGTTGCGCGCCCGGCATGGGCCGAACCGCGCCATGGCGCTCCCGTGCGCCCGGCGGACGCGGCCGCAGCCCAGCCGGTGGCCCACGGCCAGTCTCACGCCCCCCTGTTCCGCCCCAAGGCGGCCGCAATCGGGCTTGCGGCGGCGGACTGGGTGTTTATGCTGGCGATTACGGCGGTGCTGTTGACCGCCGACCCCAATCTGCTGGCGATGCCGGTCGCCATGGCAGCCAAGCTGATCGCGGTGGCTTTGTGCTTGAAGATCGGCCTGTGGGCGGTGTCTGCTTACCGCTCGGTGGAGCGCGGCGAAGGCGGACTGGCGGCGGCTGCAGGCATCGGCGCTGGCGTGCTGGGCGGCCTGTGGATTGCCGGACACCTGCAGCCCGAGCAACGCGCCTATGGCTTGATCCCCCTATTGTTGACCGCAGCCCCGATCACGCTGGCGCTGCATCTGGTCATGCGCTGGGCCGTTCGGGCGACCTACCGCGCTGGCGATTGGGCGCAGACTGTCGTGGTCGTCGGTGCGACGGACGCCGCGCGGCGCTTTATCGCCGCCCACCGTGACGGCCACCGCTTGAAGGTGGTCGCGGTGTTTGATGACCGCCTCTCCCGTGCGCCGCAGGATATCGAAGGCGCCCCCGTGCTGGGCGACATCGAAGCATTGTTGTCGTGGCCACAGCTGCCGCAAATCGACCAGATCGTGCTGACTGTCACCCCATCGGCGGAGGATCGGGTCCGCACACTGATCTCGCGCCTGCGGCTTGCGCCCAACCAGGTGTCTTTGCTGCTGGACTTTGAGGGCTGGTCGCCGGAGCTAGGCGCGCTGACCGATCTGGGCGCGGGCCGGACCGCGCTGGTGATGTCGGGCCACACCAAGCCGAAAAGTTTCGCCCTCGCAAAGCGGGCGCAGGATCTGGTTCTATCCGGTGCGATGCTGCTGTTGTTTGCGCCGGTGATGGGGATGATCGCAGTCGCCATTCGCCTGGACAGTCGCGGGCCGATCCTGTTCCAGCAACGCCGCCACGGCCTCAACAATAAGATCATCACGGTGCTGAAATTCCGCACCATGCGGCCAAGCCCGCAGATTGCGGGACAGGTAGAGCAGGTCAAGGCCGATGATCCACGCGTGACGCGCATCGGCAGGTTCTTGCGCGCTTCCAGCCTGGACGAGCTGCCACAGCTGGTCAATGTTTTGACGGGCGAGATGTCGCTTGTCGGACCGCGCCCGCACGCCATCGGCATGCGGACGGGCGCTGTCGAAACCTGCCGGATCGTGGATGAATACGCCCATCGCCACCGCCTGAAGCCGGGCATCACCGGCTGGGCGCAGATCAATGGCTCCCGCGGGCCTGTTCACACCGAAGAAGACGTGCGCGAACGGGTGCGCCTCGATCTGGAATATATCGAGCGCGCCTCGTTCTGGTTTGATCTCTGGATTATTCTTTGTACCGCGCCGGCCCTGCTCGGAGACAAGCTGCGCGTGCGGTGAGGATACGGCGATGAGCGCACGCAATATGCTGATCATGGCGCCCGCCCAAGCCGCTCAGGTGGTGGTGGGCGTGGGTGCGGTGGCGCTGTTCACACGCATGATGTCGCCGGAAGACTTCGGCGCCTATGCCGTAATCCTGTCGTGTTCGATGTTGGCTCACACCGCCGCACTGACATGGGCGGAAGCTGCGGCGTATCGCTATCTGCCTGAGGCGCAGCGCAACCGAACGGACGGCGCGCATTTTGCAACACTGATGGCGCTTGCGCTTGCGGTTGGGCTTGTGTGCGCGGTGATCATGCTGGCCTCGCTCGCCATCTTTCCGGCGCATGGAGCGACGGCAGCCGCCATTGGGTTTGCGGCGGTGTGGTCAGCCGCGCGGTTTTTCACGAGAATTGCGCGCGAGTCCGATCGCGCGGAAGGGCGCATGACGCGGTATTCGTGGCGCGAAACCAGCTTTCTCATGGTCGGCTTCGCGTTGGGCGTCGCGTTTTTGGCGTGGACGCCGCTTGGCGTGGCGTCGCCGTTTGCGGGGATGGCGGCGGGCGGCGTTTTGGCCTGTCTGCTGGATGGGCCGCAGCTGTTGGGGCGTGCGCGTAGGGCGCGCGCTGACGGCGTGCTTTTGGTGCGCTATTTTGCGTATGGGGCGCCGCTGGCGGTTGGACTGGCGATCGAACTCGCCATGCAAACCGCCACCCGCTCGGCGCTTGCGATCTTGGAGGGGGCCGCGGCCGCGGGTGCATATGCGGCGAGCGTCGGTGCGGTTGGGCGCGCCTTGGATGTGTTGTTCATCTGGACTGCGCTGGCTTTCGCACCGGCTTTGCTGCGCGCATACACAAGCGGCGACACCGCCGCTACACGCAAGGCCAGCGCCGAACTCGTACGCGGGCTTGCAGCCGTGGCGATCCCGGCAACCGTCGGGCTGTGCCTTGTGGCGGGACATTTGTGCGATCTGTTGGTGGGCGAGGCATTGGCACGGGAAGCCGCGCGCATGGCGCCCGCGGTGGTGCTGATGGGCCTGGCCAATGGCTTTAGTGTTTATCTGATCGCGGAGGCGTTCACGTTAAGCCAAAAGACGGGCCTGCGCACATTGCTTCTGGTTCCGGCCGCCATCGCGCATGGCGTTTTTCTGGTGGCGTTGATCGGCTGGTTTGGACCGATCGGCGGCGCATATGCGGGCGCAGGATCTAGTCTTCTGGCGTTGCTGCTGCTGGCGATTTTTGGCCGCAAACTGGTTTCGTGGCGCTGGCCGTGGCTTGATCTTGCCAAAATCATGGCCGCCAGCGCGGTGATGGCGGCGGGCGTGTGGGCGACGCCGGATCACGCCGGCTTGGCGGGGCTTGTGATCAAGGCAGGCGTCGGGGCCATTCTGTATCTTGGTGTCGTGATCGCGCTGGATATGGGCGGCTTGCGCAGCTGGATGCAAACCCGATGGCGGCGGAGGGCGGCGGCATGAGCGCTGATCTGCACAGAACAGAGCGCATCTGGCGCAATGGCGTCGCCCAACCGGCGTCGCCCAGTCTTTCGATATTGACGCCGGTTTATGATCACGACGCATCGCCCCTGATTGCTGGTCTTGCGCGCGGGCGGGTGCGCGATCGCGTGGAGATCATCCTGCTCGACGACGGCAGCCCAGATGCTGCCGTCGTCCAGGCGCTGAAAGCCACCGCATCCAAGCTTGATCTGCCGATCTCGATTGTGGAAGGGCGCAGCAATGTTGGCCGCTCGCGCGCGCGCAATCGCCTCGTTGATCTGGCGTGCGGCGGGCATGTCCTGCTGCTCGACGCCGACATGATTCCCGATGCCGATGACTTCCTCGATCGCTGGATCAGCCTGATCCATAAGGCCGCGCCCGCCATCGCCTTTGGCGGGTTCAGCGTCAGCCAGGCGCCCCACACGCGCGACACCGCCTTGCACCGATTTGTGTCCATCCGCTCCGATTGCCGCCGCGCCGCCGATCGCGCCCGTGATCCCGCGCAATTCACCACCACCAGCAATTTGCTGATCCGGCGCGATGTGATCGCCGCCATTCCGTTTGACGAGAGCTTCGCTGGATGGGGATGGGAGGATGTGGAATGGGCGCTGCGCGCCCAGGCGGTCCATAAGATCCTGCACATCGACAACACAGCCACCCATGCGGGCCTCGATGATGAAGACACGCTGTTGCGCAAGGCCCGCCAAGGCGCCGCAAATTATCGCCGCTTGTTCGACAAACATCCCGCCGCAGTGCAAGCGTTCCGCAGCTTCCGCGCGGCACGCCGTTTGAAAGCGGTGCCCGGAGTGATGGCGCTGCGCCCGATGCTGGAACGCCTCGTGCGTGCGCGCGCAGCGCCCCTTTCTGCACGCAACGCCGCCTATAAACTGTTCCGCACCTTGACCTATGCCCAGGCCCTTCCATGAGCGCACCTTATCAACCCTCACGCTCGATCATCGCGCGCCTTCACCGCCAGGCCGTACAGGCTTTTGCGCCTTTGCCGATTGCCTATGAACGCCACCGTGGGGCCGTATGTTTTTCATTTGATGACGTCCCGCGATCGGCAATCGTGCACGCCGCCCCGATGCTGGAAGCGCACGGCGTGCGCGGTGTGTTTTATCTTTGCGCGGGCTTCACCGGCGCCACCACCCATCTCGGCGAAATGCACACCCGCGCCGACATCGACGCTCTGCTGCGCGCCGGCCATGAAATCGCCTGTCACACCGCATCGCACCACGATCTTGCCGCCATGCCCGTTGCTGCAGCCATCGCCGAAACCGACGCCAACGCCAAGGCGATGAGCGCCCTCGGTGCGCCCGCCATGGCGCACTTTGCGTATCCCTATGGCGAGACGCAATTTGCTCTCAAGCGCGCATTCGGCGATCGGTTCATCACAGCGCGCGGCGTCAATGGCGGCGTCAATGTCGGGCGCATCGACCGGATGCAATTGCGGGCGCAA
>JBIKVO010000235.1:0-5203 GCA_044356795.1 Caulobacterales bacterium | reverse complement strand
TGGCGCGGGGGCGGTTTGGCTGTTGCAGCCGGACCCCGGTTCGGCCCCGCGGCTGACGTCGGCGGCCTTTGCGGCAAGCCCTGCTGAAGCCGCGATGGTCGCTTCGCCGCCGCTGGCGATGCCGCCGGCCAGCGACATGCAGCGCCTGCGGGAGGGAATCAACGCGGCCGCAGACAACCAATGGGCCCAGCTGCGCGCCGCCCGCGCCGGCGCCAATGATGCGCTGATCCAACGTATTTTGACATGGCGCCTGATGAGCGATCGCGACGCGCCGTCTGCGTTTGCCGAACTCGACCGCGCCTTGACCGAGCTGGACGGCTGGCCCGGCCGCGACACGATGCGACGCAAGGCGGAACAGGCGATCATCGATTCGGGCCTGTCGGCGGCGGAGCGGGTGGCGTGGCTGCAGCGCTGGGGTGGGCCGCTGTCGGGCGATGGCCGCGTCTATCTTGCCCAGGCCCTGCGCCAGACAGGCGATCAGACAGCCGCCGCCGCCCTGATCAAGGAAACCTGGCGCACCAACACCATGTCGGCGCGGGCTGAAAGCGCCGCGCGGGCAGGCTTCAGCGATGTGTTGACGGGGGCTGATCACGCCGCCCGGCTCGACCGCGCACTGTGGCTTGAGGATCGCAGCGTCGGGCGCCCGATGGCGGAGCGGGTGATGCCGCTGGCGTCGGCCGATCAGCGCAAACTGGCGCAGGCGCGCATCGCCCTGCAGACGCCGCCGCGGCGCGGGCTGCAGCGGATCGTGGAGGCCGTGCCCGCAAGCCTCGCCGATCATCCGGGCCTGATCTTTGATCGCATCCGCTATATCCGCCGCGATCGTCGCCCGAATGATGCGATTCCGCTGTCCAATCAGCTCGCCGCGATGGAGATCCCGGCCTATGCGCGCGAGCGGGTGGTGGAGGTGCAGCGCGCCTTTGTGCCGGCGGCTTTGCGGGCGGGCGATGGGGCGCGGGCGTATCGCCTGATGTCGCGCCATGGCTTAAGCAGCGGCGAACGGTTTGCCGAGGCCGAGTTCTTGAGCGGCTGGCTGGCCTTGCGCTATCTGCGCCAGCCGCAAACCGCGTTGACGCATTTTGAACGCCTGGGGGCGCGGGTGTCGTCGCCGGTGAGCCGATCGCGGGCGCTGTATTGGCGGGCGCAGGCGCTGCGCGCGGCGGGCCGGGAGGATGAGGCCGCCGCCGCCCTGCGCGAAGCGGCGCAGTGGGGCTTCACCTTCTATGGTCAGTTGGCGGCGGTGCGCTCCGATCCCAACGCCAAGCTGAATTTCGACGAGCCCGCCCGCCCCAGCGATGAAGAGGTGCGCGCCTTCCACAATCGTGAACTGGTGCGCGCGCTGCGGCTGGTGGCGGCGGTGGGGGATCAGCGGGATTTCGAGGCGATCGCCTTCTTCCTCGACGACCAGATGGAAAACCCCGTCGAGCATGAGATGCTGTCGCAGATTGCGCGGGAGCAGCGCTATTGGCGCACCGCCCTGCGCAGCGCGAAAGCGGGCCAGTTCCGCGGGATTTTGGCGCCGGCTTCGGCCTATCCGCTGATCACGCTGCCCGAACGCGCGACCGGCGCCGGCGCGCCCGAACCGGCCTTGACGCTGGCGATCATCCGCCAGGAAAGTGAGTTCGACACCAAGGCCCGCTCGCGCGCCAATGCCCGCGGTCTGATGCAGCTGATCCCCGGCACCGCACGCGCCCAGGCGCGGGCAGAAGGGTTGCCGTTCCAGTTGGGCTGGCTGACGGAAGATCCCGAGTACAATATCACGCTGGGATCGGCACATCTGGCTGATCTGATTGATCATTGGAACGGCTCTTATGTGCTGGCGATCGCGTCCTATAATGCCGGCGCCGGCAACGCCCGCGACTGGATTGACGATTGGGGCGATCCACGCCGGTCGAACGCGGATGTGGTGGACTGGATTGAGCTGATCCCGTTTTCGGAGACGCGCAATTATCTGCACCGCGTGCTGGAAAACCTGCAGGCTTATCGCCACCGGCTTGCCGGCGCGCCGACACCGCTGCTGATCGAGCGCGACCTGCGCCGCGGCGCAAACTGAGGGGGCCGCCGGACGGGGTGGAAGACGCGCACGCGCACAGCCGTTTCGCTGCCCGCGCCTTTCGCTCCGCGACCCATCGCTGTGCGAAGACGCCCTTGCCATAGCGGGGGGCCTTCTCCCGCGATCAAACCCGCAAAACCCCGCGCCATCCATGCGCATTCGCATAGGTGAGGACAGTCCTTGCCGCGTTGGTTGGCAATAGACGTCGGCGCGCGATGGCCGTATGGCTTGGAAAAGAGGTGGAAACGGTGATGAATGATGGCGGTGCAGCGCACACTCCCGGCACGCTCGCCGGATCGCTTGATCGCGGTTCAGATCGCAGCCCGGATCTGGGCGCCATGACGTTCACGGCGCACAGCGGCGCACGGGCGGCGGTGAACCCGGCCAAGTTGTTGGACTATTATCGCCAGATGCTGTTGATCCGCCGCTTTGAGGAGCGCGCCGGCCAGCTTTACGGCATGGGCCTGATCGGCGGTTTCTGCCATCTCTATATCGGCCAGGAAGCGGTGGTCGTGGGCGTCCAGGACGCACTGCGGCCCGGCGATCAGGTGATCACCGGCTACCGCGATCACGGCCACATGATCGCCTGCGGCATGGACCCGAAAGAGATCATGGCCGAACTGACCGGCCGGTCGGGCGGATCATCGCGCGGCAAAGGCGGCTCGATGCACATGTTCTCGACCGAAAAAGCCTTTTACGGCGGGCATGGGATTGTGGGCGCGCAGGTGAGCCTCGGCACCGGCCTCGCATTTGCCAACGCTTATCGCGGGGACGGCAAGGTCAGCGTCACCTATTTCGGTGATGGCGCGGCCAATCAGGGCCAAGTGTACGAAAGCTTCAACATGGCCGCGCTGTGGAAACTGCCGGTCGTATATATTGTGGAGAACAATCAGTACGCGATGGGCACCAGCGTGGAGCGCGCATCTTCAGAAACGCATCTCTATCGCCGCGGGCAAAGCTTTAACATCCCCGGTTTTGAAGTCGACGGCATGGATGTTTTGGCGGTGCGCGAGGCTGCAGAATTCGCCGCCGCCCACGCCCGATCCGGCAAGGGGCCGGTGCTGCTGGAAATGAAGACCTACCGCTATCGCGGGCACTCGATGTCGGACCCGGCGAAGTACCGGTCCAAGGAAGAAGTGGACGACATGAAATCGCGCCATGATCCGATCGAGCAGGTGAAGGATCGCGTGATTGCGGCTGGCCTTGTTGATGACGCCGGCCTCAAAGATATCGACCGCGCGGTGCGCGCGATTGTGGCGGAAGCGGCGGAGTATGCACAAACCAGCCCCGAGCCCGATCCCGCCGAGCTGATGACCGACATTCTGCTGTAAGGCTGAGGGATTTCATGGCCGCTTCCGAGATGATCCGCCCGCTCAATCCGCCGACCGGAGTGGGCGACGCGCGTGAGCGCGCCGACGAAATCCTGCGCCTTTGGATTGTCGATCGCGCCGAACTGGCTGCAACATTTCCCACCGGCTTGTACGGGGGGGATGTGTGGAAATGGGGCCGGGTGCTGGCCAATCTGGCCCGCTATATTGCGCGGGCGGAAGCCCAGGCGGGCGTGGCCACGGAAGCCGAAATTCTTGACGTGTTGCGCGTCAATTTTGATGAGGAGGTGCGCCGCACAGGTGAGATGTTTGGCGGGGTTCAAGCGCGCAGGGATGGCTAAGGGATGGCGTGGGCGCACCTGATCCTGTTTGCGCTGTTTGCGGGCTTGGGTGTGGAGATGGTGCGCGCGATCCTCCAGCGGCGCAAAGCGATCGCGTTATGGCGCGATGCTGTGGGCGGCGGGTTTGATGCGCGCGAGCATCGCTTTGTCACCGACCTGGATCTCGATCGCGCCAATCTGCCGCCCGATGCGCGCGCGATGCTGCAACGCAGCCGGCGCAGCCTGATGGTGTGCCTGATTGCGATGGCGGTGCTTCTGGCGGTGCAGATGATTGTGTTGATGGGACTGTGAGGCAATGGCGATTTCGATTTTGATGCCGGCTTTGTCGCCGACCATGGAAGAGGGCAATCTGGCGAAGTGGATGGTGCGGCCGGGCGATGCGGTGGCGCCGGGTCAGGTGATTGCCGAAATCGAAACCGATAAGGCGACGATGGAAGTCGAAGCGGTGGATGAGGGCGTCATCGAAGCGCTGCTGGTGCCGGAAGGCGCACAGGCGGTGAAGGTGAATACCCCGATCGCAACGCTGCGCAGCGAGGCGCAGGCGATGCCGCCGCCTGCGGCGCCTGGTCTTAGCCCCGCTCTTGTCGGCCAAAAGCCGCCCGCGCCGCCGGAGCAACCCAGTGCATCAGCGGGTTCATCAACAAGCCCCTTGCCCAGCGCCTGGACAGGTGCGGTCAAGCGCGTCAGCGTGCGCGATGCCCTGCGCGACGCGATGGCGGAAGAGATGCGGCGCGATCCCACGGTGTTTCTCATGGGCGAAGAGGTGGCCCAGTATCAAGGCGCATACAAAGTCTCGCGTGGGCTCCTGGATGAGTTTGGCGCCCGCCGTGTTGTCGATACGCCGATTACCGAGCATGGGTTTGCCGGCCTTGGCGTCGGCGCGGCGATGGCCGGGCTGAAACCGATCGTCGAATTCATGACGTGGAATTTCAGCATGCAGGCGATCGATCACATCATCAATTCCGCCGCCAAGACGCTGTACATGTCGGGCGGCCAGCTGAAAAGCTCGATTGTGTTCCGCGGCCCCAATGGTGCGGCCGCCCGTGTCGGCGCCCAACACAGCCAGGATTTTTCGTCCTGGTATTCCCATGTGCCCGGCCTGATTGTGATTGCGCCCTATGACGCCGCCGACGCCAAAGGCCTCCTGAAAAGCGCTATTCGCAATCCAAACCCGGTCGTGTTTCTGGAGCATGAAATGCTTTACGGCATCGAGTTTGATGTTCCCGATTCCGATGATTGGCTTGTGCCGATCGGCAAGGCGCTGGTGCGCCGCAGCGGGAGCGATGTGACGATCACGGCGCATTCGCGGATGGTGGGGATGGCGCTTTCGGCTGCCGATTCGCTGGCCAGGGACGGGATCAGCGCGGAGGTGATTGATCTGCGTACGCTGCGCCCGTTGGATACCGAGACGATCTTGGCGAGTGTTCGCAAAACCAACCGCCTGGTCACGGTGGAAGAGGGGTGGGGCCAATCGGGCGTGG
>JBIKVO010000011.1:0-17764 GCA_044356795.1 Caulobacterales bacterium | reverse complement strand
CGGGCGGGCGAGCGGGTCATGCGTCTCCGGCGCACGGTCTCGGGACGGCTGCGCCTGACGATCAACGAGACCGGGCGCGGCCTGCGGCTTTGGCCGGCGCGTCTTGGGCTTCAGCTTCTGGACCGCTCCTGGAAGGATCATCAGACGCCATGTCTCCGGCCAGGCCCTGCGTGTTTTCCGAGATCGCGTCCGGGAGCTCGCGCGCCGAAGCGGCGGCCGCAGCCTCAGGGAGTTGATCGCCGAGCTTTGAACCGATGTCCCTGGCTGGAAGGCCTATTTCCGTCTGGCGCAGACGCCGGGGGGTCCTGGCGACCCGCAACCAATGGATGCGCCATCGGCTGCGCGCCATCCAGCTCAAGCACTGGAAGCGGGGAACCGCCATGCGTCGCGAGCTTCTGGCGATGGGGGCAAAGCCCGACCCCGCCAGACGGTGCGCCGCCAACAGCCGCTGCTGGTGGCGAAACAGCGCCACAGCCCTGAACGCAGTCCTGACCAACCGATGGACCGCTGATCTTGGTGTGCTGATCTTGGCGCGCTGCCCCTTTCGTGAACCTCAACGCCTCGAACCGGACGGTGCGAGCCCGCATGCTGTGTGGCGGAGCAGGGGGGCGATCCTTGAGAGCGCCCTTTCTGCCGATTGGGGGCGTAATCCGCGGCGCGGGGCCGTCACGGCGAGTCATTGCGGGCCGGCCCAGGGCAAGGACCGATCCGATGGAATCGGATCGGAATGTCCAAATTTTTGACTGACCGTATTTTTGACTGACCGTATTGTTGATTGACCGTGTTTTCTGTCGTCCAACCGGAATCCACGTGGCCAGAAAACGCGCTCGGCGGCCAGACCTCACCGGCCAGACCTCACCGGCCAGACCTCACCGGCCAGACCTCACCGGCCAGACCTCACTGGCCAGACTTCACCGGGTTTCTTGCATCCGGTCAATGGCGCCCTGCAGGATGTAGCCGGCGGCGAGCTGGTCGATCACGGCGGCACGGCGTTTGCGACTGGCGTCTGCGGCAATCAGGGCGCGCTGCACGGCGGTGGTGCTCAGGCGTTCGTCCCACATCAGCAGCGGGACGTCGAGCCGCGCGAGCAGATTGCGGGCAAAAGCGCGAGCGGCCTGTGCGCTGGGGCCGGCGCTTCCGTCCATGTTGAGGGGCAGGCCGATCACCAAGCCAACACAATCGCGACCCTCATACAGCGCCCGTACCGCCGCCACGTCCGCGTCAATCTTGGTGCGCGCGATTGTTGCAATCGCGGAAGCAATCACCCGGCCCGGATCACACGCGGCCACCCCAATCCGCTTCGAGCCATAATCCAGCCCGATCAGGGCGCCTTGATCGGGCAGGGCGGCCATGAAAGCGTGCAGGTCAAGCAGGGCCATGGGCGCCAGGGATCACCGGAAGGAAGAGCGAGATGCGGGCATGGATCATGGCGGCGCTGGCCGCAAGTGCGGTTGTCACGGCTGGCGTCTTGGCCGGGCCGGCAGCGCAGGCGCAGCAGGCCGAACGCCAAGCGTTCAATCGCCTTGCCCCCAGCCTTGCACCCACAGCGCCGCCGCTGTCGTGTCAAGCCAACAAGATGTACAGCTGTGGCCCGGCCGGCTGCGATGTGGAGGATCATCCTACCGGTCTGCCCGTGCAGCTCGACCTGAAAACCGCAGAGGGGAAGGGCTATTTGTGCACCTTCACCTATTGCCGTTCATTCACCCTGATGGGCTGGCGCGGGCGGCCGAAAGCGACAGGGCTCGTGTGGTCGAGCCAGTCGGGCTCCACCCCGCCTGGGGATCGAATCCCGGTTTATGATTATGCATTGACCATCGCGGAGGACTGGTCTGGTTTCACCTTGGCCGCGCCGGGCAATGGCATGGTCAGCGGCTTTAGCGGGCCGTGCACGCGGCCAAGGCCTTAACGCCAGGGCCAATGCCTTGCGCGCAGGGGCGGACGCTGGTAGCGGCTCTCCATTCTTGACAGGACACACCCCATGGCGATCGACGAAGCTACCGTGCGAAAGGTGGCGCATTTGGCGCGGCTGGCGCTGCTGGAAGAGCGCGTGGCGCCTATGGCGCAGGAGTTGAACGGCATCCTGGCTTGGATTGAGCAGCTGCAGGAAGTCAATGTCGACGGCGTGGCGCCAATGGCCAGCGCGGTGGACGTGTCGCTGCCGATGCGTGCTGATATCGTCACCGATGGCGGTGATGCAGGCCGCGTGCTCGCCAATGCGCCGAAGGCCGAAGATGGCTTTTTCGTTGTGCCGAAAGTGGTGGAGTAGGCGCTGCTTTGTTCTCCCCCCAGGCAGGGGGCGAAAAACGAATAGATTCCCGTCCCCGATACCGTCCTGCGGGACAGGGGGAAAAACTTGACGCTCAGAGTTTGTCATGACCGACCTCACTGCCCTTACGCTCGCTGACGCCCTCGATGGCATGGCAAACAAGCAATTCTCATCGCTCGAACTCACGGATGCGTTCATCGCGGCCATTGAAAGGGCAAACCCGCATCTCAACGCCTTCGTGCTTGCCACGCCGGACAAGGCGCGCGCCATGGCGAAAGCGAGCGATGATAAGCGCGCCAAGGGTGCGGCAGGCGCATTGGAAGGCGCACCCCTTGGCATCAAGGATTTATTCTGCACCGAGGGCGTGCGCACGACGGCGTGTTCAAAAATCCTGGGAGACTTTATTCCCACTTATGAAAGCACTGTCACCGCGCATTTGTGGCGCGATGGCGGCGTGATGTTGGGTAAACTCAATCTCGATGAGTTCGCGATGGGCTCGTCGAATGAAACCTCGGCTTTCGGCAATGTCGTCTCGCCGTGGCGGCGGCTGGGTAGCACAACACCATTGACGCCGGGCGGTTCGTCGGGCGGCAGTGCTGCGGCGGTCGCGGCGGATTTGTGTCTGGCGGCGACCGCAACAGACACTGGCGGTTCGATCCGCCAGCCCGCGGCGTTCACCGGCACAGTCGGGATCAAACCCACTTATGGGCGGTGCTCGCGCTGGGGCATCGTGGCGTTTGCAAGCTCGCTCGATCAGGCTGGGCCGATTGCAAAAACAGTGCGCGATTCCGCGATCATGCTGCAAAGCATGGCCGGCCACGATCCGAAGGATTCCACGTCAATACCGAAGGATTTGCCCGACTTTGTGAAAGCGTGCGGTCGGTCGATCAAAGGGCTGAAAATTGGCGTGCCGAAAGAGTATCGCGTCGATGCGATGCCCAATGAAATCGAAAATCTGTGGGCGCAGGGGATTGCGTGGCTGAGGGAAGCCGGTTGTGAAATTGTCGATATCTCGTTGCCACACACCAAATATGCACTGCCGACATATTATATCATCGCGCCTGCCGAAGCGTCTTCCAATCTCGCGCGCTATGACGGGATGCGCTACGGCGCGCGCGTGCCGGGCAAAGACCTGACGGATACCTATGAGCAAACGCGCGCGGCCGGTTTTGGCCGTGAAGTGCAGCGCCGCATTCTGATTGGCGCTTATGTGCTCAGCGCTGGGTATTATGATGCTTATTATTTGCGCGCCCAAAAGGTCCGCACACGGATTGCTCAGGATTTCCGCGACGCGTGGGACAAATGCGATGCAATCCTCACGCCTACAGCGCCATCCGCCGCGTTCGGGCTTGGCGAAAAAAGCGGTGATCCCGTGCAGATGTATTTGAACGACATCTTCACCGTCACGACCAATCTGGCTGGATTGCCAGGCTTGTCTTTGCCCTGCGGCGTGGATGGGCAAGGCTTGCCTTTGGGCCTGCAGGTGATCGGCAAAGCGCTGGACGAAGAAACCGTGTTTGCGGTGTCGGGCGCATTGGAGAAGGCAGCGGGCTATCATGCGAAAGCTGGAAAGTGGTGGTGAGCGCCTCGCCTTCGCGCTCACCATGTGATGGTGCGCAGGCGGCCTTTCGCTTGGTGGTCAATCATGGTGCGCGCGAGGGCAATCCTGGGCGTATGGGCTGCTCGCGTCTCTGAGACGGGCAATGATCGGTTGGCGCCTTTTCCGATCGATACAATCGGATCGGATTGCCTAATCAGGCCTTTGAAGACGTCGCAAGGGTCGCGTTCTTGATGCCTTTGCTCGGCCGCGCGGCGGCTTTGATATGCGTCGCGACGGCGATGGGCGTTTCTCCAATTTGGGCCCCCGTTGAACGCGCCCCGCAGGTGAAAAGTTAATCCCGCCACCGTCTTCAGCGCACTGCGGCAGTCCGCCCCAGGCGATCCCTTGCGTTCGGGCGCGACCCCGTCCATCTGAAGGCGGACAAACCCCAAGAAAGGTTGCTATGACCATCCGCCTGGAAGACGAACCCGAAGCCCAGACCCCACCGCCAGGCCCGATGGCGGAAAAGGCCCTGTTTAAGGCCCGGGTCGTCACGCTCACCGGTGAAATTAACGATCGCCAGGCCAAGCGGGTGTGCGAGGCGCTTTTGGCGCTGGCCGCCGAAAACGATGACCCGATCACCGTGGTGGTGTCCTCGCCCGGCGGCCATGTCGAAAGTGGCGATATGATTCACGATATGCTCAAGTTCGTGAAGCCACGGGTGAAGATGCTGGGCACGGGCTGGTGCGCCAGCGCTGGCGCGCTGATTTTCGCCGCCGCTCCGCGCCAGGATCGCTTCTGCCTGCCCAACACCCGCTTTCTGCTGCATGAACCGCGCGGCGGGGTTGGTGGTGCGGCGTCCGACGTGGAAATTCAAGCCAAGGAAATCATCAAGATGCGTGAGCGTCTGAACAAGATTTTCGCGGACGCTACCGGCCAATCGCTGGATCGGATCAAGCAAGATACCGACCGCGACTATTGGATGGGGGCAGAGGAGGCGGTGGCTTATGGCCTCGTTGGGCGCATCATCCGGACTCAGGCGGAGTTGGACGCCCTGTAACCAGGGACGCTTTTTTGTGTGGACTTCCGACACAGCGTCCATCTGAGCCAGCCCTGATGTCCTTCAGTCAAAAGCTCGTAGGATGATGGGTGACGCATCCATGGCGCCTGGGTGTGTTTGGACGGGATTGTTTCTGGCAGGTCGGCGTGCGGCCCCCTGATGGCGCTGAGCGAGGAGGGGCTGTTTTTTGCGTGGGCTTGGGGCTGCGTCACAAGTCCGTGCAAGCCCAGCCGATGCGGCCGCGGAAGGTTTGCCCTGCAAGGCGGTGGCTGAGCGGGTGAGGGGAGACGAAAACATGGTCTCAAAGCAGCGGCGTCCTCACCTCGATCCGCGCTACGCTGCGTTGGCGCGTGCCCTCGGCGCTCGCCCTCTCCAAGCGCAACAGGGCCGCGCACGCCGCTCCTAAGACCTGCACCCCGCGAGACGCAAAGCCTGGTTCCGCGCGCACGGCGCGGAGGCAAGGATCGGCGAACGCGTGGTCCTGGCTCGCTGCTTCGATCGCGGCGGCAAGATCGAGAATATTCAGCTTGCGATTGTTACGGGCGGCCTCTTTCAGGTGGCCAGGATCTTTAAGACAAAGCCGGGAATTGAGACCGGCGTGCGGCGGCGAAACTCACCCCTCAAACCCCACAAATACCGCCGCCTCGTCCACGCTTTTGCGGTTGGACACCACCGCGTTTGCCGCAAAATCATCATCCGGCCACCCCATCGCAATCGCGATCATGATCACTTGGTCGTCCGGGATGCCTGCTTCCTCGCGCACCACCGGGCTCTGCATAATGCCCTGGCTGTTGATCACGCACCCGAGCCCCCGCGACCAGGCTGCATTCACCAACGCGTTCGCGACCCCGCCGCAGTCGAACGGCGCCACATCGCCGCCGTGCAATTCGCGATCGTATGTGATGATCACCGACACCGGCGCGTCAAACTGGCGAAAGCCCCGCAGCATCCAATCCTGCCGGCCGGCCGCATCATCGCGCGCGATGCCCATGGCGGCGAACAATTGCTTGGCCACCTCAATCTGACGGGCGCGATGCACCCCGCCATAGCCTTCGCCGGGGCGGATCTCGCGCGAGGGCGGCACACCTGCCAAGGTGCGAGCCACATTGCCGGCGCGAATACGCTCGAGCGGCGCGCCGGAAATCACGAAAAATCGCCAGGGTTGGGTATTGTAGGAAGAGGGCGCCCGGATCGCTAGGCCGATCACCTCTGCGATCAGCGCTTTGGGAACGGCTTGCGGCTTGAATCCGCGGATCGAGCGCCGGCCCAAGACAACATCATCAAACTGCACCTCACAGGCCTCCTTGGCGCAGGATTGGCAGATCAGGCCGTGCTGATCCTTGGCGAATGCCTCGGCAAGCCGTAATACGCCAGTCGCGCTTCGCCAAGCACAGGCCCAAAGGCAAGGCCCAGAGGATAGACACCGTGCCCGACACCGCCGCCGCCAAAACCGATCCCCTCGGCCTTTCGCGCAGCGTGCGGGTGCAGATCACCGGCTGCCCGGATACGCCAGCCCAGGTCGAAGCCCGTCCGCCTGCCGCCAGCGACGCACAATGGATGGTGATGCGCCTCGCCCAGGCGGTCGCCGCGTTTGAGGCGCATTTGGACGCAGACCATGAGGTCGGTTTCAGCATGGTGAGCTTCGGCGCCGGTCAGGTGTTGCGCTTTTCCGATCTCGGTTTTTGGGCGCCTGATCTGGTCTTGTTTTATGGCCGCACAGACGATGGCGCACCAATCCAGCTGATTGAGCATGTCAGCCAGGTGAATGTGATGTTGGTGGCGGCGCATAAAGCCACGCCCGAACCGCCACGGCGCATTGGCTTTGATATTTTGCGCAAGGCGGAACTAAGCGCGACCTGATCGCATCCGCCGCGCGCTTGGAAAACCAGTCTGGAAGGTTTTGTTATGAAGTTCACGCTGTCCTGGTTGAAGGATCATCTCGACACCACCGCTTCGCTCGACGCCGTTGTCGAGGCGATGACGATGGCGGGACTGGAAGTGGAAGATGTCATTGATCCGGCCGCGGCCCTGAAAGCGTTCTCGGTCGCGCGCATCGTGTCGGTCGCGCAGCATCCCAACGCCGACAAGCTGCAGGTTTGCCAAGTGGAAACGATTGATGGCGTGAAGGAAATCGTCTGTGGTGCGCTGAATGCGCGCACGGGTTTGAGGACCGCTTATGCGCCGCTGGGCGCTTACATTCCCGGTTCCGGAATCACGTTGGAAGCCAGGCCCGTGCGCGGGGTGATTTCCAACGGCATGCTGTGTTCTGAAGCCGAAATGCAGATCGCCGATGATCCGTTCGGCCTGCGCGCAACGCGATTTTCCACCTACAAGGCGCGCGCCGCGGCCCTGGGCATTGATGAAGAAAAGGCGCGCGCGGACGGCGGCATCATGGAGTTGCCGGACAGTGCGAACGTGGGTCAACCGCTTGCCGAATTGCTTGGCTTGAATGATCCGGTGATTGATTTTGAAGTCACGCCCAATCGCCCCGATTGGCTTGGCGTGCATGGCATCGCGCGCGACCTCGCCGCCGCCGGCGTTGGCGCGCTGAAGACGGCGGCCATCGCGCCAATCAAGGGCGCCTTTGCTTCTCCCATTCTTATCGCGACGGATGATGAATCGGCGTGTCCGATGTTTGCCGCGATTTTGATCCGTGGACTGAAGAATGGTCCAAGCCCGTCTTGGATGCAGGACCGCCTGCGCGCGATTGGCGTCAAGCCGCGCTCGATGCTGGTCGATGTCACGAACTATCTGTCCTATGATCGGGCGCGCCCGTTGCATGTCTATGATGCCGCCAGGCTGAAGGGTGTGGTGCGCGCGCGGCTTGGCGCTGAGGGCGAAAGCTTCCTCGCTCTCGATGGCAAGACCTACACGATCACACCGGATATGTCCGTGATCGCCGATGATCGCGGTGTGCTGGGGCTTGGCGGCGTGATGGGCGGGCAAGACAGTGGCTGTACCCTGGCAACCACGGATGTGCTGATTGAAAGCGCCTGGTTTGATCCCGGCCGTACATTCCGCACAGGCCGCGCCACAGGCATCACATCGGATGCGCAATATCGCTTCGCGCGCGGTGTTGATCCTGGCTTTGTGCTTGACGGATTGTTCCTCGCGGCAGCGATGATCCAGACGCATTGCGGTGGCGACGCTTCCATGCCGATGGTTGCAGGCGCACCGCCGGCGCCGTCGCACGCGGTTGCGTTTGATCCCGATCGCGTGCGCACGCTGGCGGGCATGGACGTGAAACCCGCGCGCGTGAAAGCGATTTTGCAGGCTCTCGGTTTCGTGGTTGAGGGTGCGGGAAAAACCTGGCGCGTGATGCCGCCGTCCTGGCGGCGCGATGTGGAAGGCGCTGCAGATCTCGTTGAAGAAATCGCGCGCATCGAAGGCTTTGACAAATTGCCAGAAGTGGCGCCGCCGCGTGCAACGGGCATGCGGCCGCCGCCGGCCAGCATCGGTGAAAGTCGCGCGCGCGTCGGCCGCCGGGCGCTGGCGGCGATGGGATATCTGGAGGCGATCACCTGGAGTTTCTGCCCGCAGGCACACGCGAAAGCCTTCGGCGGCGGTGATCTGCACTTGGTGCTCGCCAATCCGATTGCGGCCGAGCTTGACTGCATGCGGCCCAGTGCGCTGCCGAACTTGTTGCGTGCAGCGCAGAAAAACGCGGATCGCGGTTTTCCCGATGCGCGCCTGTTTGAAATTGGCCCTGCCTTCAGCGCCGATGGCGCGCAGATGCGCACGATCGCTGCTGTTTGGCTGGCGAAGCCGCCGCGGCATTGGCGCACGCCGGCGGAAGCGGATGTATTTGCGATCAAGCGTGATTGTCTGGCCGCGCTTGAGGCCATCGGCGCGCCTGCCGCCAATCTGCAGATCGGCGTTGCCGATGCCGTATATTGGCATCCGGGCCAGGCGGGCGTGTTGCGCCTGGGGCCAAAACCAGTGGCGCGTTTTGGCGTGTTGCATCCCCGTGTTTTGCAGGTCCTGGATGTGGATGGCGTTGCCTTGGCGTTTGAGATCTTGATCGACGCCTTGCCGGCGCCAAAAGCAAAGCGCGCGCGTCCGCCTCTGGACAAGCGGGAATTGATGCCGTTGTCGCGCGATTTCGCCTTCATTGTCGAGGAGGCGCGCCCTGCGGGTGATTTGATGCGCGCGATCGCTGCGGCGGACAAAACATTGATCGCCAATGTGGCGCTGTTTGATGATTATCGTGGACAGGGTGTCGAGACGGGGATGAAAAGCCTCGCGGTGGAAGTCACGTTGCAACCAAAAGACAAAACGCTGACCGACCCCGAGATTGAAGCGATCGGCGCCAAGATCATCGCCGCCGCCGGAAAACTTGGCGCCCGCCTGCGGGCGTGATGCAATCCCGAGCCGAATGTAGGCAGTCGGCTCGGGAATAGTCGCGCTGGATTCAGAATCTTGCACGTTATGCTGCACGCATCTGCGTCAGATATCACGCCATCTGGCCGCACAAAACTTTGCCCTGGCCCGACAGCGCGCCCGAGGCGCAGACAATCTGCTGCGCGGCCGCACCGGTCTCCTGGGCGCTCACGGCCATATCGACAATGGTTTTCGCCATCGCTTGCGCGCCCAGCGCCGCGTCCCCGGTGGCGCGGGCAATTTCTGCAGCCGACGCTGATTGCTGCTCCGTTGCTGCAGCAATTGCAGCGGGGCCGCCCTGAATTTCGGCGATCGTTTTCTGGATGAAGCCGATTGCTGTCCCGGCATTGCGGGTGACGGCTTGAATCGCGCCGATCTGCGCGCTGATTTCGTCGGTCGCGCGGGCGGTTTGCTCGGCAAGACTTTTGGTTTCCGCTGCAATAACAGAAAAATCGCGGCCCGCCGCGCCCGCACGCGCGGCTTCAATGGCGGCGGTCAATGCCAGGAGATTGGTTTTGCGGCAACATCGGAAATCAGCCGCAACATTTGGCCGATTTCTTCCGCCGCAGACGCCCGCGTTTCAATGGTGCGATTGGCGGCGTCGGCGCGGCCGGCCGCCTGGGATGCGATGTGTGCAGGCTTTGCAATGGCATGGTCGGCGACGGACATGTGGGGGGCTGCGTCATGTGGTGTTGACTGCTTGGCCGACGCCTGGAATGCGGTGTAGCTCTTGTGTGTCGCGAGAGGGTTCAATCCTGTCTGCACCGATGCCAACAAACACAAACGCCGCTATCGGGCGCTCGTTGTCGCGTCCGGTCGCAGCGCGCGGGCGAGATAAAGCCAACCGCTCCACAGCGCCAGCCCAAGGGCCCCAATCAAGCCAATATGGGTGAGCATAAAGGCGACATCCGCCACGCCGCTGGGGGGAAAGGCAAGCAGCGCGGCCTCGGTCAGGGCGGCAATCAGGCCGATCATCAACAGCACCGTCTTCCACTTGCCCGTGGGATCCACCGGCAGCGCTTTGCCGCTCAAGGCGAGGCCCTCACGCAGCCCCGCCACACCCACATCGCGCACGATCACCACCACCGCAAGCGCCGCCAGATAGGGGGGAAAGAGGGTGGCCGAAAGGCCGATGAGCGCCGCGCTGGTCAGGGCCTTGTCGGCGGCGTGGTCAAGCGCTGCGCCCAGCGGCGTTACCGCATCAAAGCGGCGCGCGACAAAGCCGTCGGCAAGGTCGGTCAAGGCGGCGAGCACAAACAGGATCAAGGCCGCAGAGCGCGCGATGGCGGCTTCACCGGGGAAAGCGGCTGCGATCAACAACAGCCCGGCCACTGCTGGCGCCGCTGCGAAACGGATCGCTGTCAACAGGCCCGCGATGCGCCCCGCGTCAGGTCTTGTCATGGAAATAGCCATAAATCCTCTGCGCCAATTCGCGGCTTACGCCGGTGGTTTGTTCCAATTCCGCAAGCGCTGCGCGCGCGACGCCCTTGGCCGAGCCAAAGCGCGACAAAAGCGCTTTTTTGCGCGCCGGGCCTACGCCGTCGATTTCGTCGAGCGGGTTTTGCGCGATCGCGGCGCTGCGTTTGGCGCGGTGAGCGCCGATGACAAAGCGGTGCGCCTCATCGCGCAGGCGCTGTAGATAATACATCAATGGGCTTTTCTGGTCGATGATGACGGGCGCGCGAGCGTGCATGAAGAAGCGTTCGCGTCCTGCGTCGCGGTCTGGGCCTTTGGCGATCGCCACAAGAGTGATTGCGTCCTGCAGATGAAAGGATTCCAACACCGCGCGCGCTGCGGCCAATTGGCCCTCGCCGCCATCGATCAAGACCAAATCCGGCTTCAGAGGCGGTTTGCCGTCGCTGTCGTCGTCCTTTGAGAAATCGACGCCGCCATCATGCGCCGTTTCGATGCGGTCGGCCAATGCGGCTTTCTCACTAGGCATGTCTTTGACCAAACGCGCAAAACGGCGCGTCAACATCGCGCGCATCATGGCAAAATCATCGCCGGCGTCGTCCACGGTCATGTTGAACTTGCGGTATTGGTTCTTCTGAAACCCGTCTGGCCCTGCCACGATCATCGCACCCACCGCATGGGCGCCTTGAATATGGGAGTTGTCGTATACTTCAATGCGCTGCGGCGGCGCGGCGAGGCCAAACGCATCGGCCAAGGAATCGTTCAGCCGCGCAACGCTTTGTGCTTCCGCCAGCCGTCGGCCGAGCGCTTCCTTGGCGTTGACGCAGGCCTGATCGACGATGTCTCGTTTCTCGCCGCGTTCGGGTCGGCGCAACGCGACGCGGCGATCCGCCTTGACGCTCAACGCTTCCTCCAACAGCGGTGTATTTGGCGGGTCGTGGCTGATCAAAACAAGGCCCGGCGGCGCGCGATCATCATAGAATTGGGCGATAAACGCCTCCAACACATCGCCGGGCTCTGCGTCCTGCTCATGACGGGGAAAATAAGCGCGGTTGCCCCAATTCTGACCGGCGCGGAAGAAGAACACTTGCACACAGCTTTGTCCGCCCTGCATGTGGAGCGCGAAAACATCCGCCTCGGCAAAGCTTTGGACATTGACGCCCTGCGCTGCGCGCACCGCCGCCAGCGCGCGAATGCGATTGCGCAGCCGCGCGGCCCTTTCAAACGCCAGCGCTTCGCTGGCGTCGTGCATCTCCTGGGCGAGACGATCCTGCAGTTGCGCACTTTTGCCCTTGAGGAAGATGATCGCATCATCGACGAGGCGTTGATAATCCTCCGCCGCGATGGCGCCGGTGCAGGGCGCGGCGCACCGCTTGATTTGGTACAGCATGCACGGGCGCGTGCGGCTGTCGAAAACCGAATCTGAACAGCTGCGCAAAAGAAATGCTTTTTGCAGGGTATTCAGCGTGCGATTAACAGCGCTGGCCGATGCAAATGGCCCGAAATAATCTCCTTTGAATGATTTCGCGCCGCGGTGCTTTTGCAGCGCCGGGCTCTCGTGATCGCGCCGGATCGCGATCAGGGGAAAGCTTTTGTCATCGCGCAGAATAACATTGAACCGCGGGCGCAGCCGCTTGATCAAATTGGCTTCAAGCAGCAGCGCTTCGGTTTCGGTCGCGGTGACGATAAACTCCATCGCCCGCGTCAGGGTAATCATCCGCGCAATGCGATTGGTGTGGCCGCGACCTTGTGCATATTGCGATACCCGCGCTTTCAGGCTCTTGGCCT
The DNA here is from genome assembly GCA_044356795.1 of Caulobacterales bacterium. GTDB lineage: Bacteria > Pseudomonadota > Alphaproteobacteria > Caulobacterales > Aquidulcibacteraceae > JBIKVO01. Next base: position 5,317 of record JBIKVO010000011.1, on the reverse strand, counting down.
TGCCGACATACAGCACCTCCCCGTCAAGCCCGATCATGCGATAGACGCCGGGTTTCGCCGGCAGGCGTGTGAGCTCATCGCGAATCACGGCCACGCCGCGCCGCTCGCTGGCGCGGGCGGCGTCTGGGGCGTCTTGCCCGTCCGGCAGGGCGGCGAGATCTGGGGTGTGGGGTTTGGATGCTTTCGCCATGGATCGGGCCAAGATGGCGGCTATTGGGGGCTTCGGAAAGATCAGCCGCGGCAGCCGAATGCAGGTCCGTAATCCTGAAGGGATTCCGCTGTCCAATCCATCGCCGTGATGAGATTGCGGCGGGTGCTGGCTCTGCCGCGCAAAGGTCGCAAAAAAGCCCCAGGCCAGTCGGTTCGGCCAAGCCCGCTGGCGACGTAAAGCCGTCATTCGGGGTGAGGCTGGACGGTCGGGCAGATGCGTGGCTGGATGGTTTTTCTGCAGCTGTCTTGGCCTTTGTGATAGGCGTCGGGATAGGCGTCGCAAAGAAAAGGCACTGGCCATGTCCGCCAAACAAGTCCTTGTGGCGGCGGCTTTGGCGCTTGCGGCGTCTGGGTGCGTTGCAACCCCCGGCGCCGGCTCTGACCGCGTTTGCGCCAGCGCGCGCTCTGCGGTGGGCGCCGATAATGCCTCGGTGCAGTGGGGCGGGGATATGGCGCCGTGGCACAATGAGGGGACGTGGCGTCTCGGCGATCGGCCAAACCAAGCCCTGATCGAGGTGATCGCCGAGCGCCAGGGAACCAGCAATGATCTGGTCAGCACGGCGACCTATGCTGGCGAAGGGCCGATCGGATTTCGGGCGCGCTGGCTTGGCGGGAATGCGTCTCAAGCCGAGTATCAATGGGGCGGGACAAAGCAGCCTTGGACTCAGGGCGGCGTCTGGGGCATTGGCGGGCGGGACAGCCAGCGCATCGACGCCATTGACGTGCGCTCTCCCGATCTCGGGCGAACTTTTGTCGGCCAGGCGGCCTATATCGGCGAGGGGCAACTCGGCTTTCGCGCCGTCTCGCAACGCTGAGCGGCTCGATCGGTCCGCTCCAAGCGGCGCGCTTCACCGTTTATCAAAGGGCTTTGTTTCTTGGCGAAACATGCCCCGCCTCGCCAAAACCGACACTCCCAAAACGCAAAACGCCGCCGGATAGCTCCGACGGCGCTTGCTGTTTGAAGCCAAACTGGGGCGATCCAAAAGGGCGATTATTCGCCGACCTTCAGATTGACCGCTTTCGGGCCTTTGCCTTTCGGGTCGGGCAGGGTTTGGAAGCTGAGCTTCTGGCCTTCGGTCAGCTGCGTCAGGCCCGCCCGCTCAACCGCGCTGATGTGCACAAACACATCCGCGCCGCCGCCGTCCGGGGTGATAAAGCCGAAGCCGCGGGTGGCGTTGAAGAACTTCACCACGCCGGACTGTTCTGGGCCAAGCGGCGGGCGCGGGGGCCGATCGCCGCCGCCAAAACCACCGCCGCCGCCTTCGCCGCGCGGGCGGAACGGACGATCGCCGCCGCCGCCGCCGCCATAGCCGCCGCCGCCTTCACCGCGCGGGCGGAACGGACGATCACCGCCGCCGCCGCCGCCACGGTATCCACCGCCGCCGCCGCCGCCGCCATAACCGCCGCCGCCGCCGCCGCCGCCGCCACGGTATCCACCGCCGCCGCCGCCATAGCCGCCGCCGCGATCACCGCCGCCGCCGCTGCGGAATCCACCGCCGCCGCCGCTGCGGAAACCACCGCCGCCGCTATACCCGCCGCCGCCGCCGCCGAAATCAGGCGGGGGGCTGCTGGTCTCTGAGAAGGGGTCTGCGCCGCGCTCGCCGCGGCCGCGCTTTTTGTCTTTTTTCTTGTCGTCGTTGTCGTCGTTATCGACATCGTCGTCGTAGCTCATGTGTCCTTGATCCCAATTGGGGATTGGCCGCGCGCGGGGGGTCCGCGAACGGCGGTGACGCAGTCCTCAGCTTTTTGTAGGGTGGCTTCTGTTGGGGTCAAGGCAACTGGCCGGCCGCTTTGGAACTTCGTACTTTCACCAGCGGGCGTGCTGGTGCTCTCTGCTCCTATGCGTCATCCGGCGATCGCAAGCAAGGTGATTCGCACGTCTTTGGTGGTGTTTGCGTCGAATTAACGGTGCGGGAGCGGCCGACGCACGGCGTTTCTTGCTCTCACCCAGCGTCCAACCAGGCCCGTGCGCCGGGGCCGATAGCGAGGCGGGCGGCAAGATCGGCCACGCTGTTTTGGAGAGCCTCTCTGAGGCCAAACGGTGGATTCAGCACCATCACGCTGGAGGCAACCATGCGGCTCGTCGCGCTGGGATCAGCAACCGCCAGTCCCACCCGCAACCATTCCAACCTGCACGCGGCCAACAGGTCGCGATCAGCGCGATCCAGCGCCAGAGCTGGTTTTTCAGGGCGCCACCACACAAACACACCCTGGCGGAACCTGTGCACTGCGGCCTTCAAGGCATCGAGGCTGCGCGGGACTTCATCAAGCTTTTCGTAGGGTGGGTCCAACAGGATAAGGCCGCGCTTTTCAGCAAACGGCAACAAAGCCGGCAGCGCTTGAAATCCGTCGCGCCTATGCAAGTGCGCGCGCGCATCGCCGCCGACCGCGGCGCGCAGTTTGGCGAATTCTTCCGGATGCAGATCGCACGCCAGCAAGCGATCATCGGCGCGCATCTGTTCAAGGATCAGCGCGGGCGAACCAGGATAGCGCCCCGCGCGCGCCGCATCCAGCACCGGCGCGAGGATCGCTGGGGCAGCCTGCCAATCCAGCAGGCGGCCAACGCCGTCGCGCCATTCGGGGCTGCGTTGGGCCTCGCTGCTGTCCAAGGCGTAGGCGCCGGCGCCGGCAAACGCATCCAGCACCGCGAAGGCGGCAGGCTTGGCGCGCAGCGCCGCAAGGCTGTGCAGCAACACCAGATGCTTGATCAGATCCGCATGATTACCGGCATGAAATGCGTGGCGATAATTCATGGCGCTTGTCCTGAAAGGCTCCGCGGCGCGCGTCAATCCTGCGCGCACCGCCAATTGCAAGCGCTCCCCTGTTCACCAGGATCGCAGCTCTTTCGGCGCGAAAAGGCGTGCGGCGCGCGGATGTTCTGACATAAGCTGCCGCTGCGAGAGGTGCGGCGGGATGCGCTTGGATCGATTGTACAGAGATGTTTGGCGCTGCGCGATTGTGCAGGCGCCGATCGCCGCCGCGCTCGATCCCGTCCAGTTTGCGCAGGCGCCGTACGTGTTTTTGCCCGATCGCGGCGATCGCGCTTACGCCGCCGATCCCTTCGGCTTGTGGCGCGACAACCATCTCACCGTGTTTGTCGAACACTTCGATTTTCACAATCGCCACGGCGTCATCGCGGCCTACCACTATGACGCGGCGTTGACGCTGTTGGACACTCGCGAGGTGTTGCGCCTGCCGTGGCATGTGTCGTTCCCGCTGGTGTTTGAGCATGACGGCGCAGCGTTGATGCTGCCGGAGCAAAGCCTCTCTGGCCATGTTTCTCTTTATCGTGCCCAAGAGTATCCATGGCGCTGGACGCCGCACGCGCACCTGTTGGATTTTCCGCTGGTCGATGTGACATTGTTTCAGCAGGACGACGCGTGGTGGTTGCTGGGAACGCCGCCCAACCGCCTGCAAAGCACCCATCTGCTCGCCTTCTCGGCCGACGCTTTGACCGGGCCGTATCGCGCCCATCCCGGCAATCCTGTGATCTGCGATCAATCGCGGGCGCGGCCAGCGGGAACCGTTTTTGGGGTTGATGGCGCGCTGTACCTTCCGACCATGGATTGCCGCAGCACCTACGGCGCCGCGGTGACGATCAATCGCTTGGATCGATTAAGCGCCACCGCATTTGAAACCACACCGGTCCGCCGGATTGAGGCGTCCCTGTGGTCAACGCCGTATCGTCACGGCCTGCATATGCTGTCGGCTGCGGGCCCATCCCATACGCTGATTGATGTGAAGCAGCGCCATTTCGATCCCGTCGACGGCGCGATCCGCACGGTCTGGCAACTCATCCGCTAAATGCTGTCGAAATCGCCGCCGCGTCCGCGTCCATCCGCAAATCGGGCTGCACCCGTTTGCGCTTCGAGCAAGGCTGCCTGCCCGGCGGCGCCTTCCCGCAGCAGGGCTTCGGGCAGGGGGGTGTCGAACGCGGCCAGCGCGCTGGCGCGGTCCACGCGCAGGCAAGTTTGCGGAAAGCGCCTCAGGCCCTGCGCCAGCTCCAACGCGGCAGAAAGCGCTTGGCCAGGCGGTGTGACCCGATTGGCAAGCCCCCAGGCAAGGGCCTCCTGCGCGCCGACGGGCCGGCCAGTTAAAATCATGTCCAGGGCGCGGCCCTGCCCAATGATCCGCGGCAAACGCGCCGTACCGCCATCAATCAAGGGCACGCCCCAGCGTCGGCAAAACACGCCAAACACCGCGGTTTCACTCGCGATGCGCAAATCCGCCAGCAGCGCCAATTCCAATCCGCCGGCCACCGCATGGCCCTCCACCGCAGCGATCAGCGGCTTTGTCAGCGCCATGCGCGAAGGGCCCATCGGGCCGTGGCGCCAATGCTCAAAGCGGGCGCCTGCCGCAACGGCCTTCAGGTCCGCGCCGGCGCAAAAGGTTTCGCCGGTCCCGGTGAGGATCATCACATCGACATCGCGATCGGCGTCGTCCTCCGCGATCGCCAGATATAAAGCGTGGGCGGTGTCGGGATCGAGGGCGTTGCGCGCCTGGGGCCGATCGATGGTGATCACGCCGACCCGATCGACATGCTCTTTGCGCACACTCATGCTGGCTGCTCCCGAGGGTTGAGCGGCGCAGTATGGGCCGGCAAGACGCCGTCCGCCATGCCCGGCGCCTGATGGGGGACGGGGCGTGTATTCCTGGCGGGCCGGCTTGGTTTGCAGGGGCTGATCGCCTATGAGGTCAAGGATGAGTGCCGATGACGTCTTGTCCTATGCCCGCGCTGACCGCGATCGCATTGTTCCGATTGCCAAGGCGCTCGGCGATCATGGCTTGAGTGTCTGGTACGATGCCCGATTGGATGCGGGCGTTTCGTTTGACGCCGAAATGTCGCGGGAATTGCGCGCCGACAAATGCGTGCTGGTCTGTTGGTCGAAAACCAGCGTCGAGGGCGCATGGGTGCGCACCGACGCCACGGAAGGGCGCATGCGCGGGGGCGGCGGCGCGGCTGCGCCAGCGGCGTCGGCTGCGCCCGCGGCATTTGAGACGCCAGGATCGTTTAACCCAGAAGATGACATCGAATACAAAGAGAGCCCGTGGTGGGATTTAGTGCGCGCGTGGTTGTCTTTGATCCTGCCCATCGCGGGTGCGCTTG
>JBIKVO010000234.1:0-5228 GCA_044356795.1 Caulobacterales bacterium | reverse complement strand
GGTGGCGGATCATGCGGGCATGAGTGCGGACCTGACCTGCGAAGGCCGCGCCTTTCCGGTTCAAGAACCACGCTTTACCCGCAGGCTTGGCGCGCGCACTTTGATGGATGTGACACGCTTTACACAGACCGTGCGTTGGACGGGCTGGATCAGCGTTGACGGCGTGCGCACCGCCTATGCGCAGGCGCAGGGCGTACGCGATCGCAGCTGGGGGGTGCGCCCCATCGGCACAAGCGACGCCCAACCTATCGTTCCGATGCAGGGCCCGCAGTTTTACTGGCTTTGGGCGCCAACGAATTTTCCCAACGCATCGCTGTATTTTCATGTCAATGAAGATGAAAACGGCGACGCCTGGAATACGCGCGCCGCGTTGACGATGGACGGCGCGGCGCAGGGCGCAGCCTTGCATTTGCGCCAGCCGCGCACGCGCCCGCAATGGGTGAAGGGCCAACGCCGGTTGCATCAATTGTGCCTCGATGCGCTTGACCCGTCGGGGCGCGAACATCAGGTCACATGGCGGATGCGCGATGTCTTTCACATGAAAGGCATTGGGTATGGTCATCCTGAGTGGGGCCACGGCGTGTGGAAGGGGGATCTGGTTGTGGCGCGCGAAGATTTTCGCACCGAAGAGCAAGATCCGTTGGCGCCGCCCAATCTGCATATCCAGGCGATTGCCGCCGCAACCCATGAGGGCGCCGGTTTGCGCGCAGACGGCATCGGCATTGTGGAGCAATTGGTGATCGGTCCGCACGCGCCCAGTGGATTGACCGGCGTGTTGGATGGCGCGCCATGACCACAACCATGCTGACCGATGCGGAATTGACGCGCCTTGCGTGGCGCATCGAACAGGCATTGCCCGATGCGCGCGATCTGGCAATCACGCGGCAGTTTCGCATTCATGGCGGCGCTTCGCGGGAAACCTTCTCGCTCGATGTGCACTATCACACGGCGCATGGACCCGTGGAAACGGGATTGATCCTGCGCCGCGATCCCCCTGACAGTTTGATCGACACCGAACGGGCCCTCGAATATGCGGCCTATCAATCGGTGCAAGGCGCCGGCGTCCCCGCACCTGAGCCGATCCTATTGGAACAAAACGCCCATGTCATTGGCGCACCATTTTTTGTGATGCGCCGGATCGAAGGCGGGGCAGCGGCAAGCCCGTTTCAGGCAGATCCCTACGCACCGCATGCGGGTGCGATCGGCGCGCAATTTTTCGCCATTTTGGGGGCGATTCACGCGATTGACGCCCCGCGCAGCCCATTGGCGCACGTTTCCGCTGCACCCGATCCGCAAACCGCCTGGCGGCGCGAATTGGACTATTGGGAGCATGTGATCGACACCGACGAGCAGGAGCCGCAACCGATCGTGCGCGCCGCGATCCGCCGCTTGCGCCGTGAACCCCCGCCGCCGCCGCAGCGTTTGTGTCTGGTGCATGGCGATTATCGCAACGGCAATTTTTTGCATGATGGCGCCGGCCGGATCATCGCTATCCTCGATTGGGAGATGGCGCATGTGGGCGATCCGCTGGAAGATCTTGCTTGGGCGCTGGATCCGCTGTGGTCGCTCGGTCGCCATGATTTGGCCGCCGGCATGATCCCGCGGGCGCACGCCATCGCACACTGGGAACAGGCCAGCGGCTTGACGTTTGATGATCGCGCGTTTGCGTGGTGGAGCCTATTTGCCAGCGTCAAAGGCATGGCGATTTGGATTTCTTCGGCAAAGGCGATTGCCGATGGCCGCAACACCGATCCGGTGTTGGCGTTTTCGGGGTGGTACTGCACAGTGCGGCATAATCAGAGTATCGCGGAGCGCTTGTCGGCGGCGCCGTACGGAGGCTTGCGATGAAACCCGCCCTCGGCGATCTGCTGCTCACATCGGCGCAAACATTGGGAACGGATGTGGCGCCATTGCTGGCCGACAAACCCTACGCCATGGGCCATGTCGGCACGATTGGCTTGTTGCTGGTGTTTCTTGCACAGGAGGCTGAACGCGCGGCCGACACTCTGTATACGGACAATCGCGAATTGCGCGCCCTGTTTGCAGACGCTGCCGGAGCGCCCCTGGGCGCGGATTTGTCTTCGGCGCTTCGGCACGCTGCGGCGGCCGCCGAAACAAGTCTGCATGTCCGGGTGTTGGAGGCGGAAAATGCTGCACTCAAATCCCTGCTGATCGCCTTGCACCACGTTGTGGACGAAAGCCCGATGCCTTGGGCGCGCGACCTGCAACGCGCCATCTGGGCGCATCTCAAGGCCAGCGCCGATCGCCGCGCCCTGGTTCTTCCCGGCGCCTGAGGCGCGCGCCAGACATGTGCTGGCGCGGCTTTCTTTGTGGCGGATTTGCGCTAAATTTGCGTCAAATAGCCACAGACGGGCGCACGCGCCTCAGACGGGGGAAGACATGACCGCGATGGACACTGGCGCTGACGACAAGCGCCAAAAGGGAATGTTGGGCGCAATCGAGCGCTTCGGGAACAAGCTCCCCGACCCTGTTTACATCTTCTTGTGGTTAATCCTGTTCGTTTTCGCGTTGTCGATTATCGGCTCGCTGATGGGGTGGAGTGCGCTGAACCCGGTGTCGAAAACAACGATCACCGCGCAAAGCCTGCTGACGTCGGAAAACCTCGCCAAGCTGATCGTTGATATGCCCAAAACCCTGACCAGCTTTGCGCCGCTGGGCTATGTGCTGATCGTCATGCTGGGGGCGGGCGTTGCAGAACGGGCAGGCTGGTTTTCCGCATTGATGCGGGCCGGCGTGAAGGATGCGCCCAAGGGCCTGTTGACGCCGATCGTCGTGTTCATGGGCATCATGGGCAACCAAGCGGCCGATGCGGCCTATGTCGTGCTGATCCCGTTGGCGGGCGTGCTGTTTGCCGCAGCCGGTCGCCATCCGATCGCGGGGATTGCGGCGGCGTTTGCGGGGGTGTCGGGCGGCTTTTCGGCCAATCTGCTGCCGGGGCAGCTGGATGCGCTGTTGCTGGGCATCACAGAGCCGGCCGCGCGCCTTTTAGTGCCAACCTGGACCGCCAATATCGCCGGCAATTGGTTCTTCATTGCCGGGATGGTGTTTGCGTTCACGCCTGTCGCCTGGTTTGTGTGCGATAAGATCGTGGAGCCGCGGCTTGGGCCGTGGAAAGCGTCGGCGGACTCGCCGGTCGACACCTCCGCCAGCCAGTTGAGCGATGCGGAGAAAAAGGGCCTCGCCCATGCCGGTTGGGCAGCGCTTGGGATCACGCTTTTGTGGGCGGCGCTGACGGTCCCACAGCTTTGGTACATGCTGGGCGCAACAGCGCCAAAGTCTGGCCCGCCGCTTTATGAATCGGCGTGCTATGCACGGTTCTTGCTGGATCAGGGCGTCGCGCCGACGGACGCTTTGACGAAGCTGATGGAGGGCGGCGGGGATGCGCGGCTGGCCTGCCTGAACGCAGAGCAGGTGCAAGCCAAGGCGCTGCAGCCATTTTACAGCTCGCTGATTGCAGGCTTCTTCCTGATGTTCCTGGTTTGCGGTGGGCTGTATGGCCGCGCGGTCGGCACGATCAAAACGCACCGCGATATCGTGCAGATGATGAGCCAAGCGATGGCTGATCTTGGCCCCTACATCGTGCTTGCCTTCATGGCGGCGCACTTTGTGCAGATGTTCAATTGGTCCAATCTGGGCCCGATAGCCGCGATCCATGGGGCGGAGGCGATCCGATCGTCTGGGCTGCCGGCGCCGGCCTTGATTGCGCTGGTGGTGACGCTGGCGGCGATGATCAATTTGGCGATCGGCTCGGCAAGCGCGAAGTGGGGGATGATGGCTCCGGTGCTGGTGCCGATGCTGATGCTGCTTGGCATTTCGCCGGAAATGACCACCGCGGCCTTCCGCATGGGCGACAGCGTGACGAACATCATCACGCCGCTGATGGTGTATTTCCCGCTGGTGTTGACCTTCTGCCAACGCTGGGATCCGAAATTCGGGCTGGGCAGCCTGATGGCCTGCATGATCCCGTTCTCGGTTTGGTTCTTCTTCTTCGGCCTCGCGATGACGGTGGGCTGGGTGTACCTCTCGCTGCCGCTCGGACCGGGCGCGGTGGTGCCATACGCACTGCCCACACCTTGAGCCGACACGGCGAGCAGCGCCGCTTCAACGTCGCTGCTCGCCGTTTCCGGGGTGGCGATGGCGGCGTTGGTCAAGGTGGAGGAGGGAGGCCCGTGCCGGGTGCAGGATTTGAACCCGCGACCTTCGGTTTACAAAACCGCTGCACTACCGCTGTGCTAACCCGGCAGGGATGCCAGCCCGCTTAATCGGCTTGAGCCGACATGGCAAGACATGCCGAGACCCGGTTGCAGGCGGCAGAAGAACGCGCACGGTCGATCGTGGACATGGCTCCGTGAGAGACTATAAGCGCTGCCAACGCCGCTTTTGATGCAAGGCTGCCCTGCGCCCATGGATAATCGCTTCGTCGGCAAGCTCTATCGCCGGATAGTCCACAAGTACTTCGTCCAGGATATGCTTCTGGATCTGAAGCTGAACGCCAAGCGCGACAGCGTTGCGTATATCGAACAGCATCTCGACGCCGCGATGCTGCTGCCGGATCGCTATGCACTGCTGGATCTGGCGATCGACACCGCCCGCAAAAACACGCCCAACGGCTTTGTGTGTGAATTCGGGGTCGCGGGCGGCAAAACCTTGCGCCATCTGGCGCAGCGCTGGGGCGGTCGGGTGCATGGTTTCGATAGCTTCGAGGGGCTGCCCGAAGACTGGACGGGCACCGCCGAACGCGCCGGCCGCTTCTCCGCCAAGGGCAAGCTGCCAGCCGTTCCGGCCAACGCCACCCTGCATCCCGGCTGGTTTGACGCCACGACGCCAAAATTCCTTGCCAGCCAGAACGGGCCAGCCGCCCTTTTGCACCTCGACGCGGACCTGTACTCGTCGACAAAGACCGTGCTCGATCTGTTGCGCGACCGCATCGGACGCGGCTGTGTGCTGGTGTTCGATGAGTATCTTAACTATCCCAGCTGGCGGGAACACGAGTACAAGGCGTTTCAGGAATTCGTGGCCGCGACTGGCGCCCGGTATCGCTATTTGGGCTTCTCGACATTGCAGGGGCAGGCGGCGATAGAAATTCTATAGGCGCCGGGTGTTGGTCGGGTTTCGAAGGTGAGGGGCGTGAGGTCGAATATGGCGGGCCGTCGACAGCTGGACGAGCAAAAGCAGCTGGACAGTCGGCTGGCGGCGCCGGGCCCCAA
>JBIKVO010000232.1:0-5230 GCA_044356795.1 Caulobacterales bacterium | reverse complement strand
GTCTGCCACGCTTTGCGCTTCAACGCCACCGATGAGCGTTTCATGGATCGGCGCGAAGCCTGCCATGCCGAGAATGGCGCTCTCAAAGCCTTTCACGCCGTGGGCGCCAAAGAACAGGCGATAGGCCGCTGCCGGCATGCCCATCGTCACGATCACGTGCGCGGATCTACCCTTGAGCATTTTGCGCGGCCAGCCCGTGTCGCTGTGCCCAATGGCGAACTCCGCGCGTGCAAATTGTTCAAAGAACGCTTTGACAGTCGCTGGCATCGTGCCAAGCCAAAGCGGATAAATGACAACGAGATGCGTCGCCTTGAGGACGGCTTGTTGAACGTCTTGGACCGCTGGCGGCGCAGGCGTGAGAAAATCGTTTGGATCGTGCAGGATCGGCGCATCGATGGCGCCAAGATCAAACCGCGACACCTCATGCCGCGCGGCCTTTGCCCCCTCTGCATAGGCATCCCCCAGGGCGTGGCAGAAATGGACGCCATTGGGGTGAGGATGGCCTTGCAGGATGCAAACATTTGTTGGCATGGGCGGCTCCTTCATCTTTCAAAATGCCCGATCTGGAGATGGTTTGTTTGATCAGCGTCAAGGCGCCTGATCCGGCTTTTGTCACACACGCGTGAGCACAATTAGGCGAGCGCTGCTCTTGGCGCATGGACCTCGCCGCCCCCGCTATCCTTGGGAGACGAGCGATCATCCACTCTGAAAAGACCCTTGGGCTGTGTTCGCAGGAAGCAGCCGATCGACTCGCGGAGTTTGGGCCAAACACGCTTCCCCAGGCCACGGGACGTGGATTGGGGCGCATTGTCGGCGAAACGCTCCAAGAACCGATGTTCCTGCTGCTGATCGGCGCAACCGCGCTCTACCTTGTTATGGGCGCGTTGGGCGAAGGCCTGTTCCTGGCCGCCGGCGCCACCGCATCGATCGGGCTTGTGATTTTCCAAGAGGCGCGGGCGGAGCGCGCGCTCGCTGCGTTGCGCGACCTCGCCCAGCCTTCAGCGCATGTGATCCGGGACGGCGTCGTTTCCCTTGTTCAAGCCTCGCGCCTGGTTCCTGGGGATGTCATCATGGTCAGCGAGGGCGACCGCATTCCCGCGGACGGATTGCTGATCGCAGGCGATATGCTGCGCGTCGATGAATCGACCCTGACCGGCGAGGCAGCGCCGGTCACCAAACGCCTTGCAACGGCCGAAGACGTGTCCTGTGACACCCAAGCGATCGCCCCAGACCCGAGTCCGCTGCTGTTTGCCGGGACTTTGATTGTTCAAGGCCAAGCAACAGCGCAGGTCAGTCGCACTGGCGCCAAATCCGCCCTCGGACAGATTGGGGCCAGCCTTGCAGCCATTGACCGAACGCCAACACCGTTGCAACGCACGGCCGGACGGCTGGTGGCGATTCTGGGCGTCTTCGCGATCGGTTTCTGCGCGGTCGTCGCCCTTGCTTACGGCGTATTTCGCAACGATTGGATTGGCGGCGCCCTTGCCGGCGTCACTGTCGCCATTGCGCTCATTCCGGAAGAGTTCCCAATGGTCCTTGCGATCTTCCTGGCGCTGGGGGCTTGGCGTTTGGCGGGTCAGCGCGTGCTCGTGCGGCGCAGTGCGGTCACTGAAAGTCTCGGCGCGGTGAGCGCGCTGTGCGTCGACAAGACCGGCACACTGACGAGAAACCGCATGGAAGTGGCTCGTATTTGGACGCCGACTGGCGCAGCAGACATGCGCAACGGCGACGCTGTGGCGCCGGATGCGAATAGGGCGCTCAGCATCGCCGCTCTGGCTTGCGCCGAGCGGGCAACCGATCCGATGGACCGCGCGATACACGCCGCCAACCAAGCCGGAGCTGGATACGACCTGGTGCGGACTTGGCCGCTGCGCGCCGACAGGTTAGCCATGATGCAATGCTGGCGCCGCGCTGATTCAGACTTCGTCACCGTCGCAAAAGGCTCGCCGGAAGCGATCTTCGACCTCGCCCACCTCGCCGCGCCGCAGATCGCCGCACTGCATGCAGTCATCGAACAATTTGCCGTCGACGGACTGCGGGTCCTTGGCGTTGCGCAGCGCGTGTCCACCGCCCCGCCGCAGGAGGATCCCGCAACTGGGCCATTTCAGTTCGTCGGCCTGATCGGCTTCCTCGATCCGATCCGGCCAGATGCGCCGATCGCGCTGGCCCAAGCACGATCGGCAGGCGTGAAGGTTTACATGATCACCGGCGATCATCCCGCCACGGCCCTCGCCATCGCCCGAGCCGCCGGCATTGACACGACCGCCGGCGTCCTCTTGGGCACAGAGATTGCGTCCATGCCATTTCCAAGTTTGCGGGCGCGCTTGCGCGACGTCAGGGTCTTTGCACGCGTCAGGCCCGAGCAGAAACTCTTGCTCGTCGAAGCGCTCAAGGCGGACGGCGAGATCGTCGCGATGACCGGAGACGGCGTCAACGATGCGCCCGCCCTTGAAGCGGCGGATATCGGCATCGCCATGGGAAAGCGCGGCGCGGATGTGGCGCGGGAAGCGGCTGACATTATCCTGTTGGACGATGGCTTTGCTGCCATCATCGCGGGCATCGCGCTTGGGCGGCGAATTTTTACGAATTTGCGCAAGGCGTTGACCTATATCACCGCGATCCATGTGCCGATCGCTGGTTTGGCCCTCGCGCCCATTCTCATGGGGTTTCCGCCGCTTCTGCTGCCGATGCATGTCGTGCTGCTGGAACTGGCGATTGACCCGATCTGCGCGCTGGCCTTTGAGGGCGAGCCCAGTGCGGACGATGCGATGAAGCGCCGGCCGCGCCGGCCAATGGAGCCCTTGTTCGGCCCGAAGCAAATTTCTGTCTCGCTTTTACAGGGCGGTGTCGTGTTCTTGGGCGTGTTCGGGATTTACGCGTGGAGCCTGTCTGTCGCACCGGCGCCGCAGGCCCGAGGCGCCGCGTTCCTGACGCTTGTGGCAGCCATTCTGACGCTTGCCTTGGTGGACGCCATGGGTGCTCGCGGCCAGGTATTTGCGCCTCATCGAAAAGCCTATTGGGTGATCGCTGCACTCCTGACGCTCGCCATGACCGCCATTTTTTCTGTGCCGCCCGTGGCGGCGATGTTTCGAGTGGACTTGCCAGACGGCCTCATTTTGGCGGTTGCGGCGGCGACGGCGTTTGTGAGCGGCGCCTGGTATTGGGCGCTTTCGCGGATCATCGCTTTCGCAAAGGACTGAAATGATCGACATTCCAGTCCTTAAGGGGTCAGTTCAAGCGTTCAGCCTCGCCAACTCCGCAAAAACGACAATGCGCAGCGCCTCCGCAAGGCTCCCCACGGCGAGATGCTCCATCATCCGGGCGCGATGAATCTCCACGGTGCGCGGACTTAGGCCCAACTCGTGGGCGATAATCTTGTTTGGCTTGCCCTCGGCTAGGAGTTCGAGCACTTCGCGCTCGCGCGCAGTGAGGCCCGCGACCTTTTCTACGGCGGACGCAAATCGCGGATCCGTGCGATCGGCCTTCTCCACCTCCTGCTTGGCGAATGCGGCGGCGATCGCGGCAAGAAGAACTCTATCGGAAAACGGCTTTTCGATGAAATCGAAGGCCCCGCCCTTGAGCGCCTTCACCGCCATCGGCACGTCGGCATGGCCGCTCATCACGATCACAGGCGGTGGCGCCTCAGCGCTTCGCAAACGGGTGAGCAACGTCAAGCCGTCCATGCCAGACATGCGAACATCGGTCAGGACGCAGCCCTGCGCGCCGGAGGCATGCGGCGCTGCGGCGAGGAAGTTTTCTGCGCTTGCGAAAGCCACAGCCTCCAGTCCGGCAGACGCGAGCAGCGCAAGCAGCGAACCGCGCATGCCGGCATCATCATCGATCACCCACACGATCGGACTGCTGGCGTGCATGGCTGTCTCCGAAGGGTTTTCCATAGCACAATGTCAAGCGGCAACGAGCGTAAAGATGAACCGCGCGCCGCCACGCTCAGAATTTTCACCAGCGAGGCGTCCGTTGTGGTTCTCGATGATCGTTTTGCAGATGCGCAATCCTATGCCCATACCAGTGGCTTTGGTCGACTCGAAGGGCTGAAACAATCGCGCCAGAATTGCTGGATCAATGCCTGGGCCATTGTCTTCGATCACAACCTGCACGCGTTCGGGGCTGAGGCGCTGCGCCCCAATCCAGATTGTCGGCGCCCCGGTATGTGCATGTCCGTCCATGGCTTCCCGCGCGTTGCGGATGAGATTGGTGACAACCTGTTGAATTTGAATACGGTCCACCAGGACATCGCCAATATCGGGCGCCAAATCCCATATGACTGCAGGATTTCCGCTCCGCGCTCCAATCGAGGCAAGCAGGACGGCCTCCTTAAGAAGCTCCGCCAATGGCTCCGGCCGCCGCTCTCCCTCTTCTTTGGCCAAAAATCGACGCAATCGTTGCAGAATCTGGCCTGCGCGAACCTGCTCGGATGCAGCCGATGACAGGGCGTCGCTGGCTTGCGCTTCATGCCCCCCACGCTCCATATAGCGGCGCGCGGCGTTCAAGAAGCTGGTCGCTGCAGACAGCGGTTGATTGAGTTCGTGCGCGATCGCGGCCGCGATCTCCCCCATGGCGCTCACCCGGCCGGCGTGGAAAAGGTCTGCCTGTGCGGCGCGGAGTTTGGCTTGCGCTTGGCGACGATCCGTCAGGTCGCGCAAAAAACCGACAAAACTGCGCTCATCGCCCGTCTTGATCTCGCCAACAAAAAGTTCCGCCGGGAAAACAGAACCGTCCTTGCGGCGCGCCTCCACCTCTCTGCTGGAGCCGATGATCGCAGCGCGCCCCGTCGTCACATAGCGTTGGACGAAGCCCCTATGGCCGTGTGCATGCTCGGCCGTCATCAGCGTGGAAACGTCGCGCCCAACCGCCTCTTCGGCGCTGTATCCGAATTGTCGCTGCGCAACGGTGTTGAAGGCTCGAATGATGCCGCGATCGTCAATCACAATGATTGCATCCGGGCCCGTATCCAAGATCGAGCGTTGCGTCGCCTCACGCTCGGCAAGCGCTTTCTCAAGGGCCTTTTGATCGGTGATGTCGGCGACCAAAGCCACATGATAGCTTTGCGTGTCGCCGCCGGTGCGGTGCTGGCAAAGGGTCTCACCGCTGACATAAAGCCACCGCAACCGGCGATCCGGTCCAAGCGCACAGACTTCGTGCCTAAATTCTCCTTCACCGTCGCCATCATTCGTTTCCGAAAGCCTTGCCTGCAATTCCCGTATGCTTTGCG
>JBIKVO010000233.1:0-5230 GCA_044356795.1 Caulobacterales bacterium | reverse complement strand
CGGCCTAACAGCGCTGATGTGCTGCGCGCTGTTCGGGCGGCCGACCGGTTCCCACTCGGCCTAACAGCGCTGATGTGCTGCGCGCTGTTCGGGCGGCCGACCGGTTCCCACTCGGCCTAACAGCGCTGATGTGCTGCGCGCTGTTCGGGCGGCCGATCGGTTCCCACTCGGCCTAACAGCGATGATGTGCTGCCTAAGTCTCAGCCGTCATCTTGTGTTCCCCGCAGGTAAAGCACAGAAGCCAGTCTTACAGCGGTTGCGATTTGCGAGAAGCCGGGGTCCTGGGCTTGGCTTCGCCAAGCCAGGATGAGGGCGGCGAAGCTCGACGGCCGCTGGAACTGGATGGCCATGCAGGCGGATGGCCGAAGGGGAGGCCCCAAGCGGGGAAGGCCGCACGTTTATCGGCCATAGGGGGCGGGAAAAATTGGTCGGAGTAGCAAGATTCGAACTTACGACCCCCACGTCCCGAACGTGGTGCTCTACCAGGCTGAGCTATACTCCGAAGAGCCGGGCTTATAGCGAGGCGCCGACCCGCGCGCAAGGCGATGATGCGCTTCATGGGCAATCATCTGAATTCCACCATCAAGGGATGTTGCATCGCGCGGGCGACGCGACTAGAAGCGTGCTTCCCGCGGTCGGCCGGCCAATTATGGCTGGCCGACGCTGCGCATTGGGGTGTCGCCAAGCGGTAAGGCAGCGGTTTTTGGTACCGCCATTCCTAGGTTCGAATCCTAGCACCCCAGCCAGCTTTTCCCCTTGAAAATCAACGACTTAGGCAGGCCCCGGCGCTCTTGCTGCGATGCAAAAAACCGGCCGTTAATCACGTTTTGTTCACGCCGCAAGTGGTGCACCAGTGGTGCACGGAAATCGACCTCACCGGCATGTCCCCAGAGGCCAAGCCCATGACGCGCATGAGACTTGCTTAATCGCTCAAGATTTTCGGCGCCAAAAGAGCGGCGCCGAAGTGGTGCACGGCGCGACGCGCAAGCGGTCGTGTTCGGTGTGCGAGAGGCCGCGATGGGCAAACGATCGGTCAGTGCGTCGCTAGGGCTTCGGCATTAGCCAGCAGGGGATGACGAAGTGGTGCACGGAAGGAACTAATCTAATACAGCCGCGCCCGGCGGTCGGGGTGGTCGCCGCGCGGTTGGCGCTGCACCAAAGCCCAACAAGCTTACCGGTCGCCTTGTCGATGCGATCCAGGCGAGCGGGACGAAGCAATTTATTGCCGATGCCGCGATGTCCGGCTTGTTCTTGCGGGTGACCCCGCAGGGCGCCAAGTCGTTTGCATCGCGGCTTCAGCATGAGGGCGCGCGGATCGAGCACGCCATTGGCAAGGCCGATGAACTGACGCCGGAAATGGCGCGCGCGAAAGCCGCTGAGCTACTCGGCGCATTGCGGCTCAATACCGTGAATCCAGCCAAAGAACGCGAAGACCGGATCCGCAAGGAGAAGGTGGCAAAATCGAATACCGTTGCAGCGCTGATCGACGGCTATCTTGCCAACCAGGATCCCAAGAAATCGAAGCGCGCGGTGGAAGATGAAGCGTATCGCTTCGCCCGTTACGTCATTCCGCGGATCGGCGCGCGACCCTGCGCGTTAAGCGCGCCCCACCAATTGGTAAAGGGTTTGTTGTTCGAGACGGGTGGGCAGCGTGGGCTATGGAGATTGTAGAGGAGGCCATGGTCGCCAGCCCCCGGCAATAACCGTGTTCCCCCCCGTGCGCTTGATGGGGTGTGAGACGGCCCGATCGACACCCAAAGCCTCACCGCCTTGATGCGCCGCCGCCGCTTTCGGGTCGACGGCGTAGTAGTCGGGCGCTCGAAAAGCGCGATACCGATGCCGCGTATGCGCCTGCGCATCCCCGAGATCGCTGTCCATGATCTGTGGCGCAGCGGGCGGACTATGACGACCGAGGATGAGCGCTCCATCGCCCAGCCCGCCACGGCGGCCGGCGGGACTCGCGCCACGATCGCGCCCCGGTCGATCCGCCCCGCCTGCAGAGCCGGCGACGCCACAATGCCCATAGCGGTGCGCTCGCGCCCCGCGGTTGCGTTCCTTCGCCATTCTCCGCCACCGGCCTCTGTGCTTGCGGCGCACAACTGTGCCGGGCCGGCGGCAAAGAACGCTCAAGAAAAATCACCGCGCCAGATTGATCCGCGCCATGCGCTTGAAAAATCAGCATCGCCAAATCCAAACCAATTGTGCTCAACATCCCCCATGGACGCCTCCTCAAGTGGCGCCTAACACCCCCACTTTGGCACATTGATGCCGTCGGGGGCGCCCACCTCATCGTTTTCGGGCGCTTTCTGAACGGTGGCGCCGAACCTCCGAAATTGGGATTGCCCGCCCAGCATTGGTCATGGCAGGTAAAAACTGACAGTGTCACCCGATTGCCAGACAGGGCGCACCTGATGAGCGATTCGGGATCGCGGCATTTGGTCGTATTGGTCATGCATTGGTTGCTGTGGGCCGGCAATGGCGCTCTTCTTGAAGAAGACGCTTGGCGCACGCGGCAAGCCAGATGGTGTGTAATCCGCCTGCGCTGCACATGCGTAATGACATCGCTTAATTGGAGCTTGATCATGAGCTTGGCGTTGGCGCCCGCAGCGGCGCAAGACCCGCAGACAAGCGCCTCGCGCCCTCCCAAGCCGGGTTTGAAGACGCAGATTGTTGTGGTCGGCGGCGGCGCTGGCGGCTTGGAGTTGGTTGCAAAACTCGGCGCCAAATTCGGCCGCGAGCATTTCGACATCATTCTGGTCGAGCGCAACAACACGCACATCTGGAAGCCGCTGCTGCATGAAGTGGCGGCAGGCTCCCTAGACGCCAATCTCGACGAAGTCGGCTATCGTGGGCATGGCTATCGCTGGGGTTACCGCTTCTTCCTTGGCGCGATGGAAGGGATCGACCGGTCCAATCGCCAAGTGCTGATCGCCCCCATTTGCGACGAGAATGGTGCAGAGATCATGGCTGCCCACCGCATCCGCTACGATTATTTGGTGCTTGCGGTCGGCTCGGTGTCGAACGATTTCGCCACGCCTGGCGTGCGCGAGCATTGCATTTTCCTGGATACGCGCACTCAGGCCGATCGCTTTCGCCAGAAGCTGCTCAATCAGTGCCTGCGCGTGTCGCGCACAATCAGTCAGAATCCGCACGCGGACGCGTTCGCGCGCGTCGCGATCGTGGGCGGCGGGGCGACTGGCGTGGAGTTGGCGGCGGAATTGTACAATGCGGCGGCGGGCCTGCGCCATTACGGGCTTGAGGTGTTTGAAGAAAGCCGCCTCAAGGTGACGCTGATCGAGGCTGGACCGCGCATTCTGCCGGCTTTACCGGAGAAATTGGCTGAAGCAGCGAAGAAGGAATTGGAGGCGCTGGGCGTGCGCGTCATCACCAATCAGCCGGTGACGGCAGCGACCGAAACCGGCATCCTCACGCGCAATGGCGAGACGATCGCGGCCGATTTGCGCGTCTGGGCGGCAGGGGTGAAAGGCCCCGATTGGCTAAAGGACATCGCCGGCCTCGAGACGACACGCACCAATCAATTGGTCGTGCGCGATACACTGCAAACGACGCGGGACGATCGGATTTTCGCGCTTGGCGATTGCGCCAGTTGCACGCCTACCGGCGCCGATCGGCCGGTGCCGCCGCGCGCCCAGGCCGCGCACCAAATGGCGGACACTGTCTTTGTGAATTTATGCGCGGCGATAAGGGGGCGGCGGATGAAGCCCTTCGCCTATCATGACCATGGCTCGCTGGTTTCGCTCAGTCGGTATTCCACCGTCGGCAGCTTGATGGGCAATCTGGTTGGCGGGCGAATGGCGGTGGAAGGTTGGCTGGCGCGGTTTGTCTATGTCTCGCTCTACCGCATGCATCTGATCGCCATTCACGGCTGGCTGCGCGGGGCGATGATGATCGCCATCGGCCATGTGAACCAGATCATCCGGCCAAAGCTTAAACTGCACTGAGGTCGCCCGCCCGCTGATTGGGGGGGAGCCGGAACGGGTAGCGTCCATTCAGGTGGTGGAAATCCACTGCCCGTTGACAGGCAGGGAGCGGCTTGTATCCGCAGATGGGATTTTCAGGAATTGCTTGCTGGGCTCGACTGTCCGCACTGGACTTGAAAGCGCCGGCTGACCCAAGATTGCTCAGCGACTGCAGTCGGCGAACTGGCGCCCGATCGGCGCCGGGCCGCAATGGCGGGGACGCTACAAAGCTTCCGTCAGCGTCAAGATGACGGTCGTGTCGATTTGGCCCGAACGACTGACGGCGTCCTGCGCCGAAAGGTCGAAGTCGCCGGCTTTTCGGTCCGATCATTGGAGCGCCCTAGCCGCGGCGCGCCTTCGTGACTTTGTTCGGGCGCTTTGCTATCGGTCTTCGCCGGCCCCGATGCGGGTCTCCTGGCGGCCGCAGCTGTATGACCCCGATGACGAAATGGTGCTCGAAGCCGCGATCAACGGCGTCGCCGATGCGATCGTCCCGTTCGAGGTTAAGACGTTTCTCGCTCCGGCTCGACGGTTCGGCATCGGTACGCCGACGCCGGCCAATGCTTGTGGTCGGCTTTCAATATGAGTTCAACATTGACCATCGAATTGCCGGACGATGTGCGGCGCGGCTGGAGGACTGGGAGGCCGCAGCGCGTTTTTTCCAGGATCGGGCGTCGAGCGGCAAGCCGGTCGACGCGCTAAAGTTCTTTGAGAATGAGGCCGGGGACGAGCCGCCCCGCCCCGGCGACGAGATCGCGTGACCCATTAATCCGTGCGGCCAGAGGCCACTCACCGTTCGCTAACGGCATGTTTCACCCCGCCCGACGCGAAAACTCCCGCCGCCAAGTCGGCCCAGCCTTGGAGGCGCTCAACGTCTTTTTGCGCTGGCTGATCCCGGCTGAGGAGAATCGCCCCCGCCGCCAGATGCTTCTGCTCGGCGACCGCATCCAAGGCGCAGCCCTCGACATGCTCGAACGCCTGATCGAAGCCGCCTAAGGTCGCGAGCGGGCAAAGAGCTTGCGCGCGGTGTCAAGTCCATCGATGCAAAAAAGCACCCGATCCATGAGCTTGTCAGAGATGGTTTTGCTCGCGGCCTCAGGAACAAAAACGCAGATCCCATCGAAATCGGCGATGGCCGCAGGGTCAAGGCTGACCCGATAGCGCCGCATGGATCAAGCGTTTTTCAGCAGCAGTACCCGGGCATCAGCAACGCTCACGGCGCGCGTTGGATCCGCTTTCAGGGCGTCGTA
>JBIKVO010000230.1:0-5233 GCA_044356795.1 Caulobacterales bacterium | reverse complement strand
CGGGGGGGCGGGCGGTGCGGGGGGGGAGGGGCGTCGGGCCACTTAGGCGGCATCCTGGTTAGAGTCGTCGTTCGACGATTCGGGGGCGGAAAGATCTGGGGTGGAAAGGTTTGCGGCAGACGGATCGACAGCGTTCTGCGCTTTCGAGGACAGGGCCGCTGCGGCGCGCTCGGCGGCGGGGGCATTGCCGAGACGCTGGGCGGCCAACAGGGACTGGTAGCGGGCGAAGGCGTGTGGATCATCGCCGGACAGGGCCGCTGCACGGGCGGATCCCAAATCCTCCGCGATCGACAGATTGGCCTGATACTGTTCCAAAAGCGCCATCCATTCCGCTTCAATGGCGTCGAAGCCCGAATGCTCGGGCGCCGCCGCCGGTGCTGTAGGCGCAGAAGGCGGATCTTGCGCGCCCTCCAACACCCCAAGCTCCCGCGATCGCGGCTTTCGAGGCGCGACCGGGGGAGGCCATAGCAGGACGCGCGCTTGCGCCCGTTCATCCCGCCGCCTGTGGAGATGGCGACTGAGCGTGCTTCGGTCAACCTCTCCGCCTGCGGACCACACATCAATCAGCCCATCGCGGATGGCCGACAGGTCGGGATCAGGGATTGGCAAAACCGCAAGTTGTTCTGCACCGCGGTCCAGCAACCGAGGCTTGTCAGCGGCAAGAATCAGGGCGTCTTCAAGGGCGGAGCGGCGCTTTTGCCCCGCGATGGTTTTCAATTCCTGGGTGGCCTGCAATAGCGGGGCAAAGCGGCCGTTGCGGGGGCTGGACGTCGCGCGCGGCCGCGGGGCTGCCCCTGACGCCGGCTTCTCTCCCGTTCCGGCGCGCGCCGGCGCCTCGGCGGTGCGGATCGCCTGATCGGCCTGGGCAAGCACGGTTTTCATATAGCCGGCGCGGGTGTCTTGATCGGCGATCTTGGCGCAGGCCTCGCGCAGGCGCCGCTTCAGGCCGGCGCGTGCTTCCGGCGTTGTCAATGGTTGGGCTGCGGCTAGGCTGGAAAA
Source organism: Caulobacterales bacterium (assembly GCA_044356795.1). Taxonomy (GTDB): domain Bacteria; phylum Pseudomonadota; class Alphaproteobacteria; order Caulobacterales; family Aquidulcibacteraceae; genus JBIKVO01. The sequence continues at coordinate 4,234 of JBIKVO010000230.1, read as the reverse complement.
CAAAAAGGCGTCGGCTGCCATGGCTCGGGCGGGCAGCGCCGCCACCGCCTCTGCGCCCTCGCGCTGGTACAGGTCGTCGGGGTCGAGACCGCCGCCCAAAACAGCAAAGCGCACCGTGCGATCGGGCGACAAATGCGGCAGGGCGGCGGCGAGGGCTTTGGCTGCCGCGCGCTGACCCGCCCCATCGCCGTCAAAGCACAGGACTGGCGCCGCGCCAGAGCGCCAAACCAATTGCAGCTGGTCGTCCGTCAGGGCCGTACCCAATGGCGCGACCGCAGCCACCCCCGCGCGCTCAAACGCGATCACATCCAAATAGCCTTCCGCCACCACCAATCCGGCCGCCTTGGTCCTGGCCAGCAGTCGGCGGGCGTCAGCCAGACGATACAGCGTGCGGCCCTTGTGAAAGAGGGGCGTCTCGGGGCTGTTGAGATATTTGGCCTTGTCGTCCGGGTCCATCGCGCGGCCGCCAAACGCGATCACTTTGCCCTGCGCATCCGTAATCGGGAACATGATCCGGTTGCGGAACACGTCGATCGGGCCGCGCTGGCCTGGTTTGGCAAGGCCCGCCGCGAACAGGTCCTCCGCCTTCAGACCCGCCGCGGTCAGCGCGTCAAAGCTGGTGCTCCAGCCCTCCGGGGCAAAGCCAATGCCAAACTGCGCCCAGACCGCTTCCGGCAGGCCGCGCTTGATCAGATAGGCGCGCGCCGCCCCACCCATGCTGCTGTTCAGGCGGGCCTGAAAAAAGGCTGCGGCCTTTTCGGTCGCCTGAAACAAGCGGGCGCGGGCGTCGAGTTCGGCCTTGGAGGGGCCGTTCTCGCCCTCCGGCAGCGGCACGCCGGCGACGTCGGCAATCCGTTCGACTGCTTCTGGGAAGCTTACGCCTTCCAACTGCATGCACAGGCCGAAAATGTTGCCGGCCGCCCCGCAGCCAAAGCATTTGAACAATCCTTGACGGTCAAGAACATGAAATGACGCTGTTTTTTCCGTATGGAATGGGCAGGGCGCCCAATAATCGCCCGCCGAGGCGCGGCTTTTGCGGCGATCCCATGCGATCTTGCGGCCGGCATAGTCGGAGATCGACACGCGGTTTCGCAGTTCATCGAGAAAGCTGGGCGGAAAGCGCATGGACCCCTGGATGGTGGGCTTCGGTGGCGGAACCGTTAACACGCTTGAATGATTCGCGGGGCGATTGCGGCGTTGACGCACGGCTTCGTTCACAAGCGCGATCGATGCGGGTGCGCGGCGCGTGCAACTGGTCTACAAGCCCGCAAAAGGCAAAGCCCGGTCGGGAGGACAGAATGAGCTATCAGGCGCCGGTGGGCGATATCCGGTTTGCCCTCGAAGCGGCGGTGGATGTGTGGGACCTGCGCCGCGGCCGCGCCTTCAGCGACCTGGACGCCGATCTCCTGGCCGCGATCCTTGAGGGGGCGGGCCAATTGGCGGCCGAGCGCTTGGCGCCGCTGAACCAGTCCGGCGACCGGGAGGGCGTGCATCTCGAAAACGGCGTGGTGCGCGCGGCAAGCGGTTTTGGCGCGGCTTATGCGGCGTTCGTGGAGGGGGGATGGCAGGGGCTCGCTGCTGATCCCGCCCACGGCGGCCAGGGCTTGCCGGGGGCGGTGGCGCTGGCTGTGCATGAGATGGTGCATGCAGCGAATATGGCGTTTGGCCTGTGCCCGATGCTGACGCTTGGCGCCATTGAAGCGTTGCAGGCGCACGGCAGCGACGAGCAAAAGCGCGTCTATCTGCCAAAGCTGATCAGCGGGGAATGGACCGGCGCCATGAACCTGACGGAGCCGCAGGCGGGATCGGATGTCGGCGCACTGACAACCAAAGCCGTCCCCCGCGGCGACGGCACATATGCGATTACCGGGCAAAAGATTTACATCACCTGGGGCGAACACGACATGGCCGAGAATATCGTCCATCTCGTTTTGGCGCGGCTGCCGGATGCGCCGGCGGGCTCCAAAGGCGTCTCGCTGTTTCTTGTGCCGAAGAACATGCCGATGCCGGACGGCCGCCCTGGCGTGCGCAACGGCCTTCAATGCATTGGCCTTGAACGCAAGATGGGCATCCACGCCTCGCCCACCTGCACCATGCACTTTGACAACGCGATCGCAACCCTGATCGGCGAGCCCAATCGCGGGCTTGCGTGCATGTTCACAATGATGAATGCGGCGCGCTTGAATGTCGGTCTGCAGGGCGTGGCGGTGGCGGAGGCGGCCTATCAAAAAGCGCTCAGCTATGCGCGCGATCGACGCCAGGGCAAAGCCGATGGTGACGCCAATAGGGGCCCATCGCCTATTCTCATGCACGCCGATGTGCGCCGCATGTTGCTGGCGATGAAGGCGAAAGTGCAGGCAGGACGGGCCCTGTGCTATGCAACGGCTGCGGCGGCGGATCTGGCGCGTGTTGCGGAAACCGCGGAGGAGCGCGCGCATTGGAAGGCGCGGGAGGATTTGCTTACGCCGATCGCGAAAGCGTGGTGCACGGATATGGGGGTGGATGTGGCCAGTTCCGGCGTGCAGGTGCATGGCGGGATGGGGTTTGTCGAAGATGGCGGTGCTGCGCAGTTTTATCGCGATGCCCGCATCGCACCGATTTATGAGGGCACAAACGGCATCCAGGCGATCGATCTGATCGGTCGCAAGCTGGCTGGCGATGGCGGCGCTGCGATGCAAACCTTGATCCGTGAGGCGCGCGAAATCGCAAAGCAGGCTCAAGCCGTCAAACGCTTTGCCATGGAAAAAGCCGGCGATCGATTGCAGGCTGCAACAAGCGCCCTGGATGAGGCCACCCGCTATATCGTGTCGGCCCAGTCGGAGGATCGCCGCGATGCGCTGGCCGGCGCCACGCCATATCTCAAGCTTGCCGGTGACGTGATCGGCGGGATGTTGATGCTGCGCGGCGTTTTGCGCGCGGCTCAGGCAGGATTGTCGGCGCAGGTGGCCCAAAGCCAGGAGGCGCTTGCAGGCTTTTATGCCGAAACCGTGCTCGCCACCGCGCCCAGCCAATTGGCTGCAATCACCGTGGGCGCGGATGCCTTGTATGATCCGGCTTTGGCGGAATTTGCCGGATGATGCGGGCTTTCGCTTTCAGCGCTGTGGTCGCGGTGTTTGGCGTGGCGCTATCTGGGTGCGTATCGCTGCAGGAACAGCGCACGATGCAGATCGCCTTCTGCAACAGCGCAGCGCCCGTCATTGTGATGGGTGGGCAGCGTTTGTCTGGTTTTGACATCATCCAGGCCGTGCGTGATCGCCAGCCCGAGCGGGTCGTGCTGGTTGCGGAAAGCGGGCCTCTGGCATTGGCGGCAGGCGTGATGGCTGAAGCGCTGCAACACGATCGATCGAACAATCGCGACATTGTGTTTGCCGATGGTGCATCCGATCAAGCGCAGGCCGCGCGGTTATGCACGCCGCCACGATGAGGTTTGCCATTGCCACAGTGTGCGTGACACTCGCCGCCTGCGCGACGCCGCCGCAAAACACCCTTGCGCCGGTGGCGGTTGTGTTGTGCGCGCAAGAAGGCGCTGCACGATACCGTGTCAACGGTCGTGACGTGCCGGTTGATGCGGTGGTTGCAGCGATAATGAGTGCAGGCGGGGCAGATGGCGCGCGCGTTGCGTTGTTCGCCGATCCTGCGGTGCGATATGGAGATGTTTCCGATTTGTTGTTGCGGCTGCGGGTTGCAGGTTTGAATGAGGCCGGGGTCGAGCGGCTGGCCATCGATGCCGGTGCGTGCCGCTCTTGGCGATAAAGCTCACGGAAAGCGAAGGAGGCGCATCGATGCGCGAGATTGTTCACTTCATCGACGGCAAAGCCACCGATCATGGCGCGCGCTCAGGCGATGTTTTTGATCCAAACACCGGCGCGGTGCAGGCGCGCGTGCAGTTTGGCATGGCCGCCACTGTCGCCGCCGCCGTGATGGCGGCGGCAAACGCGTTTGCGTCATGGAGCGCCACAAATCCGCAGCGCCGCGCGCGGGTCATGTTTGCGTTCAAATCCCTGGTTGAAAAAAACATGGATGAGCTGGCGCTGATGCTCTCGCGGGAGCATGGCAAAGTCGTCGCCGACGCGAAAGGCGATATTCAGCGCGGCCTCGATGTGATTGAGTTTGCGTGCGGCGTGCCGCATCTGCTGAAGGGGGAATATACCGAAGGGGCAGGGCCTGGGATTGATGTGTACGCGATGCGTCAACCGCTGGGCGTTTGCGCCGGCATCACGCCGTTCAACTTTCC
>JBIKVO010000231.1:0-5233 GCA_044356795.1 Caulobacterales bacterium | reverse complement strand
CCGCATTCTCCCGAATACAGCGTTCCTGGAAACCAGTTTTCTCCAAGGCGCCAATGCCTTGTATGTCGAGAAGCTGTATCTGCAATATCTGGAGGATCAGAACTCCGTCGACGCGACATGGCAGGCCTTCTTCCGCGATTATGCAAAGGACGGCGCCGCGCCCGAGCGCGCCAGCTGGGAAAGGTCCGGCCTGTCTTCGCCCAAACCGAGCGAAATGACCGCGCTTTTTGACGGCGATTGGGATGCGCTGAAGCCCAAACTGGAAAAAAAAATCGAAGCGCGCGAGACGCGCCCAGCGGTCAGCGGCGCCGCGGGTGCAGCCCCCCCCAAGGCCATCATCGAAGACGCAGCGCGTGAGAGCGTGCGCGCGCTGATGATGATCCGCGCCTACCGCACCCGTGGGCATCTGGCCGCCCAGCTTGACCCGCTGGGCATCGAGGCGCCGAAGGTGCACGAGGAATTGGATCCCGCCAGCTACGGCTTTTTGTCAGACCAGTGGGACAAGCCGATCTTCATCGATGGCGTGTTGGGCCTGGAAACCGCCACCATCCGCCAGATGCTGGACATTCTGCGCCGCACCTATTGCGGCAGTGTCGGCGTGGAATTCATGCACATCACCGATCCAAAGGAGAAGTCCTGGATCCAGCAGCGCATCGAAGGCCCGGACAAAGAAATCAGCTTCACCGCCGAAGGAAAAAGGGCGATCCTCAAAAAGCTGATTGAGGCGGAGGGCTTTGAGTCCTTTGTACACAAGCGTTATCCCGGCACCAAGCGCTTCGGCCTGGATGGCGGCGAGGCGATGATCCCGGCGCTGGAGCAGATCATCAAGCGCGGCGGCAATATGGGGTGCGAAGAGATCGTGCTGGGCATGGCCCACCGTGGGCGCCTGAATGTGTTGGCGGCGGTTATGGGCAAACCCTACCGCGCGATCTTTTATGAATTCCAGGGCGGTTCTTCCACGCCGGAAGAAATCATGGGCTCAGGCGATGTGAAGTATCACCTTGGGGCCAGCTCCGACCGGGTGTTCGACGGCAATCAGGTGCATTTGTCCCTGACGCCGAACCCATCACATCTGGAAATCGTCAATCCCGTGGTGATCGGCAAAAGCCGCGCCAAGCAAGCCAGCAAACAAACCTGGACCGAAGACGATCGCGGCATGCACACGCTGCGCGCGCGCGTGATGCCGTTGCTGATCCATGGCGACGCCGCGTTTGCGGGGCAGGGCGTGGTGGCCGAGTGTTTCGCCCTATCGGGCCTACGCGGCTATCGCACCGGCGGCACGATGCATTTCATCGTCAACAACCAGATCGGCTTCACCACCGCACCGCGCTTCTCGCGGTCTTCGCCATATCCCAGCGACGTCGCACTGATGGTGCAGGCGCCGATCTTCCACGTGAACGGCGATGATCCTGAAGCCGTGGTTTACGCCACCAAGATCGCCACCGAATATCGGATGGAATTCGGCAAGGATGTCGTGATCGACATGTTCTGTTATCGCCGCTTTGGCCACAATGAAGGCGACGATCCATCCTTCACGCAGCCCTTGATGTACAAGAAGATCAAGGATCAGCCGCCGACCCGCGAAATCTATGCCCGCAAGCTGGTGATGGATGGCGTCGTCACGCAGGTGGAGGTTGAGCAATGGGTGAAAGATTTCGCCGCCTTTCTCGATGCCGAATTCGAGGCCGGCAAAAGCTATCGCGCCAACAAAGCCGATTGGCTGGATGGGGTGTGGTCTGGCCTTGGCCTGCCCGACGACGAAGATCGCCGCGGCGCCACCGCGGTGGAGTTTGACACCCTGAAGGCCCTTGGCCGCGCCTTCACCACCATTCCGCCGACGGTGGACATGCACAAAACGCTGGCCCGCGTGGTCGACGGCCGACGCAGGGCGATCGAAGCCGGCGAGGGTATTGATTGGGCCCTGGGCGAACACCTCGCTTTCGCCACGCTGCTGAATGAAGGCTTCCCAGTGCGCCTCAGCGGCCAGGATTGCGGCCGCGGCACTTTCAGCCAGCGCCATTCGCATTTTGTCGATCAGTCCACAGAGGAGCGCTACACGCCGCTTAATCATCTGCGCCGGGGCCAGGCGCACTATGAAGTGATCGACTCGCTGCTCTCGGAAGAGGCCGTGCTTGGGTATGAGTACGGCTACAGCTTGTCGGCGCCCAATACATTGACGCTGTGGGAAGCGCAATTCGGCGATTTCGTTAACGGCGCGCAGGTGGTGATCGACCAGTTTATCAGCTCCGGCGAACGCAAATGGCTGCGCATGAGCGGCCTCGTGATGTTGCTGCCGCATGGCTATGAGGGCCAGGGGCCAGAGCATTCCTCCGCGCGGCTGGAGCGCTTCCTGCAGCTGTGCGCGGAAGACAATATGCAGGTGGCCAATTGCACAACACCGGCAAATTATTTCCACATTCTGCGCCGGCAGATTCATCGCAATTTCCGCAAGCCGCTGATCATCATGACGCCGAAATCGCTGCTGCGTCACAAGAAATGCATGTCGCGCCTAGAGGAGATGGGTCCAGGCACCACGTTCCACCGTGTGCTATGGGATGACGCGCAGATGAACAACGGCCTCACCAGCGTGCAACTGAAGCCGGATGAACACATCCGCCGTGTCGTTCTATGTTCGGGAAAGGTCTATTTTGATCTGCTCGACGAGCGCGAAAAGCGCGGCGCCGATGATGTCTATCTGCTGCGCCTTGAGCAGCTGTATCCCTGGCCGATCAAATCGCTGTCGGCGGAACTGGCGCGTTTCCCGAATGCGGAACTGGTGTGGTGTCAAGAAGAGCCCAAGAATATGGGTGGTTGGAGTTTCGTTGATCCCTGGTTGGAATTGACGCTGGAAAAATTGCCTGTGGCTGCCAAACGTGCGCGCTATGTCGGCCGGCAAGCCACCGCCTCGACCGCCGCGGGCCTGATGAGCAAGCATCTAAAGGAATTGGAAGCGTTCCTCATGGACGCCTTCGCCTGACTTTGAAACGCAAACAACAGCAGCGCCGCGGGCAGATGGGCGGCGCAGCGGAGTGGAGACGATGACCAATATTGTTGTGCCGACCCTGGGTGAAAGCGTCACCGAAGCGACTGTGGCGCGCTGGATGAAAAAACCCGGCGAGGCTGTGGCGAAGGATGAAACGCTGGTCGAGTTGGAAACCGACAAAGTGTCTGTGGAAGTCAGCGCGCCGGAAGCGGGCGTGCTGGCGGATATCGTGGCGGCAGAGGGCGCGACAGTGGGCATCGGCGCGCTGCTTGGCCGCCTGGGCGCGGCGGGCGCCGCGATTACTGCGCCGCCAGCCAAAGCGGCCGCGCCCGCACCGGCGCCGGCGCCCAAACCATCACCGGCGGCGCCGGTGATGGCCCCGTCAGCACAGCGGATCGCTGCGGAAAACGGCGTCAATCCTGCCTCGATCCAGGGCACGGGCCGCAATGGTCTTGTCACCAAGGGCGACGCATTGGCCGCGCTGAATGCGCCGCGCGCACCAGCGGCTGCGCCCGCAGCGCCAGTCCAGGCCCGCGCGCTGCGGGCCGGGGAAGAGCGCAAGCGCAGGTCGCGCCTGCGCTCCACCATCGCGCGCCGCCTGAAGGAAGCGCAAAACGCCGCCGCCATGCTCACCACCTTTAACGAAGTGGATATGAGCCCGGTGATGGCGGTGCGCTCCCGCTACAAGGATGCGTTTGAGCAAAAGCACGGCGTGAAGCTCGGCTTCATGAGCTTTTTCGTGAAGGCGTGCGTGACGGCGCTGAAGGAAATTCCGGCGGTGAACGCCGAGATCGAAGGCGACGACATCATCTACAAGAATTACTACGACATCGGCATTGCGGTCGGCACCGATAAGGGTCTTGTTGTGCCGGTCGTGCGTGATGCGGAATCGAAATCGATGCCGCTGATCGAAAAAGAGATTGGCGATCTCGGAAAGAAGGCGCGCGATGGCCAGCTGAAGATCGAGGATCTGCAAGGCGCGACGTTCACCATCAGCAATGGCGGCGTGTATGGCTCGCTGATGAGCACGCCGATCCTGAACGCCCCGCAGTCCGGCATTCTGGGCATGCACAAAATCCAGGATCGCCCGGTGGTGGTGAATGGGCAGATCGTCATCCGCCCGATGATGTATCTGGCGCTCAGCTATGATCACCGCCTGGTCGACGGCAAAGAGGCGGTGACATTCCTGGTGCGCGTCAAGGAAAATCTCGAAGACCCCGAGCGGATGCTGCTGGATCTATAGGCGCGGAGCAGGGGATGGACATCACCACGCCCGTGGGATTGGCGATCGCCGGCTATGCTGGTTTCGCCTTTCTCGGGGCGGCGGTGTCGGTGATGATCCGGCGCGGCGGACTGGCGGATGTCATGCAAGAAGAGCCCGACGCCGGCGCCATGCTGGCCACCTATTCGGCGGGCTTTCGCGGCGGCATTTGGATCACCGCCGCGATCTTGTATGCGATGGCCGCAGCGCTGGTGTTCGGCCGCGTCGGCGATGCGGTGTATGTGTATGCTGCCGCCCTGCTGCTCGATTGCGGCTTGTTTTTAAGCTGGGTGGATCGGCGCCGATACACCGCCATGCTCACGCCGCTGCAGCGCTTCGGCGAAATCGCCACGGTGCTGTTCGTCGGCGGAACCTTGGTGCTGTTGTGGCTGATGCGGCAAGGGGGCGCGCTGCAATGACATCCCCCATCTTAAGGTCGGCTATCGCACGCGCAGCAAAACCGCTAAACAACGGGTAAACTCAGATCCGACAACCCAAAGGGACAGTGTTTTCATGAGCTACGATCTCGTCATTATCGGCGGCGGCCCAGGCGGCTATAATTGCGCGATCCGCGCCGGCCAGCTCGGCCTGAAAACCGCGATCGTGGAAAAGCGCGGCAAGCTTGGCGGCACATGTTTGAATGTCGGCTGCATCCCTTCGAAAGCGTTGCTGCATGCGTCGGAAGCCTATGAAGCCGCGCACACCACGTTCAAAGACATGGGCATCAATGTCACGGGCGTGTCGCTCGATCTAGCGAAGATGATGGGCCAGAAAACCGACGCCGTCGACGGCCTCACCAAGGGCGTCGAATTCCTGATGAAGAAAAACAAAGTGGATTATCTCAAGGGCGCCGGCCGCATTGCAGGGCCTGGGCGCGTTGAAGTGACGGGCGAGGGCGGAGCGGTGCAAACGCTGGAGACGAAAAACATCGTCATCGCCACGGGCTCCTCACCGACCGATCTGCCAGGCGTCGAGATCGATGAAGAACG
>JBIKVO010000100.1:0-8899 GCA_044356795.1 Caulobacterales bacterium | reverse complement strand
GAGACATCGCGGGATCCAACCCCGCCCGAGGCCGCCGAAGAGATGGAGCCGATCGCCGCCACAGAGCCGCAAAAGGCGCCGCCCAAAACCGCCCCGTCGCAACAGCGCCGGCGCAGCGCCTTGGATGAGGCCAAGGGCATGATCGACCCGACCCGAAACGAAGAAGGCACGCGCATCACCCCCACCGGAACCGGCACGCGCCTGGTGCAATCGGAGGCCAACGCCATCCGCCGCAGGCTTGAGGGCTGCTGGCGCAGCTGGGAGGACATCCCCAACGCCCAGGATATCGTGGTGGTGGTGCGCGCCACGTTCAACCCGGATGGCACCCTGTCCGGCGCGCCGCAGGTGCTGCGCGACCAGAGCCGCCTGCCCAGCGGCAATACCTATGTGACCCGCGCCATGGAGGATAGCCTGCGCGCGTTCACCAGCTGTACCCCGTTCCCGATGGCGCCCAACCGCCAGCGGCCAGTGACGCAAGTCTTCCGTTTCTCTCCCAGCGGCGATATCGCCGCTATGCCCTAACCGAAAAGAGCTTGCCATGATCCATGCCTTGATCCGCGCGGTCCTGCGGGCCCTTCCGGGCCTGCTGGCGATCATCCTGTTTGCGCCGGCGCTAGGCCAGGCGCGGGCGCAGGATCAGGCTGCCCCCATGATCATCGACATCACCCGTGGCCACCTGAACCCGCACCCGATTGCGATCCCCGACTTTATCACCCCCGATGGCGGCCAAAGCGCCCTGGGCGTGCAGATCGCGCAGGCGATCCGCGCCAACCTCACGCGGTCGGGTCTGTTCCGCGTGCTGGATGAAAAAGCCTATCTGGAACGCATCGCCGATATCGATGTGCAGCCGCGGTTTGGCGATTGGGCGACCATCCAGGCGCAGTCGCTGCTGGTGGGATCGGTGGCGGACCAGCCGGACGGTCGCGTGCGCATCTCGTTCCGATTGTGGGACGTGGGCGGCCAGATCGAGCTGGACACCCGCCAGCTTGGCACCACGCCGGAGAACTGGCGCCGGGTAGCGCACCGGATCTCTGATGCGGTCTACGAGCGCTTGACCGGCGAAAAAGGCTATTTCGACACGCGCATCGTGTTTGTTTCCGAAACCGGCCCGAAAATCCGGCGCGTGAAGCAGCTGATGATCATGGACCAGGATGGCGCCAATCCCAGCCTGCTGTTCCAAACCGGGCCAAACGCCCTCTTCCTGACGCCGCGCTTTTCGCCGGAAGCCCAAAAAATCACCTATTTGTCGTTCGAAACCGGCCGCCCGCGGGTGTTCCTGTTGGACATCGAAAGCGGCCGTCGCGAGGTGTTGGGCGTCTTTGACGGCATGGCGTTCGCGCCGCGCTTCTCTCCGGATGGGGAGAAGGTGGTGTTCAGCCGGGCGATCAACGGCAACACTGACATTTTCGAGATGAATCTGCGTTCGCGCTCTTTGGTGCAGCTGACACGTGACCCTGGCATCGACACCAGCGCCTCCTATAGCCCGGATGGATCGCAGATCGTGTTCGAGAGCGATCGTGCCGGCGGGCAGGCGCTGTATATCATGAGTGCGGGCGGCGGGCCGGCGCGGCGGATTTCCGGCGGTGACGGGCGTTATGGCACGCCGGTCTGGTCGCCGCGGGGCGATCTAATCGCATTCACCAAACAATCGGGCGGCCGCTTTTCGATCGGGATTCAACGCCCGGACGGCGGCGGCGAGCGCATCTTGACCAGCTCAAATCTGGAAGAAGGGCCCACTTGGTCGCCGAATGGGCGGGTGATCATGTTCACCCGCACGATCAATGGCCGCCCACGGCTGATGTCGATCGATCTCACGGGCCAAAATCTGCGCGAGGTGGCCACGCCGTCGGACGCGTCCGATCCGGCTTGGTCGCCTTTGTTGCCGTAAGGGAGCGGCGCCAAACGCGCTTTTTGAGGCTCGGGGCGTCATTTCGATACCGCCAGTCCCCCAAGATTGACCTGTGCGGTTGTCAGATCGGCCCAGATTTCGCATAGACACGAGTGAGACGGGGATGTTTCGCCCTGGTTTTGGCCGCATTTTTGCTGGAGCGTGTCGGGGTTATGGCCGGTGCGCTCCAGCGGGAGTACGGAGCCAGTGGGAGTACTGAGAAGGAGAGTTGGGATGGTGAAGGCTTTCGGACGCCTCGGCGTATCAATGGTTGCAGTGTTGGGCTTCGCCGCCTTCATCGCCGGCTGCGCCGCGCAACAGCCGGCCGTGCCGCCGCCGCTGCCGCGTGAGGCTCCGGTCGCTGCGCCGGTCACGCCGCCGCCGCCGATGATGCGCGAGACGGCGCCGCTCGGCCCGGTTCCGGGGTCTGCTGAAGATTTCCGCGTCACCGTAAACGAGCGCGTTTTCTTCGCTCTGGACCGCCACGATTTGTCCGCCGAAGCCCGCGCGACCCTGGAAAAACAGGCCGCTTGGCTGCGCACCTACCAAAGCGTCACCGTGCTGATCGAAGGCAATGCCGACGAACGCGGCACCCGCGAATACAACTTGGCTCTCGGGGCCCGGCGCGCCGAAGCGGTGAAGGAATATCTGGTTGGTCTGGGCGTGCCCGCCAGCCGCGTGGAAACCGTGTCGTTCGGCAAAGAGCGTCCGATTGACCCGCGCTCCAACGAAGACGGCTGGGCGATCAATCGCAATGCGCGCACCGGCCTTGTGAGCGGCGCGATCGGGTAACGCCGATCGCGCCCCGCCACCGTTCAAGAGAAACCAAAAGGATGGCCATTGCCATGGCCAAAAGCTTGGAAGGTCGCTTGCAGCCCATGACGGCGTTCTCCCATTCCGATCTTGCGGCTGTACGTCCTGTAGCCGTGACGGCCCGCGCTGCCGGCCGCTGGCGCGCGCTCGGCCTTGCTGTGGCGTTGTCTGCGGCCGCGTTGGCCCCCGCGGCGGCGCAATCGATCACCAGCGCGCCGCCGCCCCCGGTGGACTTGAGCCTGGCGCAAGGCCGCATTGTCGAATTGGAGCGCGCCCTGCGCGACGCCAACGCTTCGGCCGATCAGCTGTCGCAGGAGAATTTCCGCCTCCGCCTTGAGAATGAACGGTTGAAGCAGGCATTGGACGCCGCCCAGAGTGTGGTCAGCGCGGCCCCGCCGATCACTTCCGCACCGCAAAGGCCCACTCCGCCCATCTCCGCGCCGCCTACGCCCCGACCGGCTGTCGCGGTTCCCGCGACCCCGCCGCAACAGGCCGCCGCCCCTCAGGATGAGCAGTCCGCTTTCCGATCGGCGTTGGCCTTGGCCCAGCGCGACCCTGCCGCCGCCGAAACCGCGTTGCGCGAATTCGTACGGCTATATCCGAACTCGACCAATGTGCCGGAGGCAGTGTATTTTATCGGCCGCACGCAATATGTGCAGCAGAAATGGAATGCTGCCGCAGCCACCTTCATCGAGATCGTGGAGCGCACGCCCCGCGCCCCGCGGGCGCCGGATGCCCTGGTTTGGCTGGGCGCCGCGCTGCGTAATGACGGCGCCGCCAGCGGTGATCAGCGCAAGATCACCACCGGATGCAACACCATCCGGGAGCTGAACCAGCGTTTCCCCAATGCGTCGCAACGCACCCGCGAGGAAGCCGCGCAAGAGCTGAACCGCGCCGCAGCCCCAGGCGGCGTCGCTATCTGCCGCAGCGGGTCCTGACGGGGTCGGCTTCCACCTGGCAGTTCGCGGCCCACACCGCTGGGCCGGTGATTGTGGGCTTTTCCGGCGGCGGGGATTCCTGCGCACTGCTGTCCAGCGCCCGGCGCCGCGGTCTTTCCTGTGTGGCGGTGATCATTGACCACGGCCTGCGCGACGGCGCCGCGCACGCCGCCGCCTGGGCCGCAGCTTTCGCCACAAATATGGGGGCCTCGGTCGAAACGGTGCGGCTCAGCGGCCTGCGCGGCGGTCAGGCGGAGGCGCGCCGCGCCCGCCACCTAGCCCTGATCGCCGCCGCTCGCCGGCATGGGGCCGCGGTGATCGCCCTTGGCCACACCCGCGACGACCAGGCGGAAACCGTGCTGATGCGGCTGGCCCGGGGCAGCGGCCTGCGGGGTGCGGCCGGCATGGCTGGCGCCGATTGGTCGCCGATCTGGCCGGACGGGCATGGGCTGGCGATCATCCGGCCCCTGCTGGGGATGGATCGCATGGCTCTGCGCGCCGACCTGGTCGCCCAAGGCCTGGACTGGCTGGAGGATCCGGCAAATGCCTCTCCCCGCTATCTGCGCAGCGCCGCCCGCCTTGCCCTGCGTGATGCGCCGGACGCGCGCCGCCGCTTGGCCGCGATCGCCGTGCGGGTGCGGGCTGTGATCGACGCGCGCGACGCGGCCTTGTGGGCGTGGGTGGCGGGCCATGTCGTGCAAGACGGGGACCGGCGCCTGTCAGCGCCATGGCCGGTATTCGCGGACCTTCCTGGCGCCGATCAGGCCGCGCTGTTGGCGCGCCTGGCCGCGAGCGTCAGCGGGGCGGCGCGCTTGCCGCAGCCGTCGGCCGTCATGGCCGCCTTGGGCTTGCTGTCGCAAACGCCGGGCCTGCGCACAACACTGGCCGGGGCCTGGATTGATCGCCGTCGCGGACGCCTCATCCTACAGCCCGAGCCGCCCCGCCGCGCCGCGCCTGCCGCAGCGTCGCCGCCGCCACCCGCCCTGCGCCCGCAGCAGCGGCTGCGCCAGCTTCTCAACCGGCCCGGCGCTCCTTCAACAGGCTTCCAGCCAGCCCTGTCGCCAGCGTGTGACGATTAGCAAACCCGCACGGGGTGTTCATTGCGGGGGCGAGACCCTATCTTCAGGGCCGTATCTTAAGACGTGTCCGCTAGACTGGTGGTCCGTCTTTTGCTGGTTTCCATTGCTGACCGACACGAAAGTCGACCCATGCCGATCCGTAATCTGCTCATCTGGAGCCTTGTGGCGCTGCTTGTGGTGGTGCTGTTTTCCGCCGTCAATCAAGGCGGCGGCGAGACCCGTGGGGCGGAGGACCGCTCCTACAGCCAGCTTTTGGCGGAAGTGAATGCGGGCAATATCGGCTCGGTAAAAACCGAGGGAGACATCATCGTCGCCACGACCAAAGACACCACCCGCACCTATCGCGTGGTGGTGCCGGGCGGCTCGATGGCGGCGGCCGTGGATCAAATGACCAAAGCCGGTGTTGACGTGCGCGGCGTGCCGCAACGCACAGGCCCCGGCCTGATGGATATCCTGCTGTCGGCGCTGCCGATGCTGCTGCTGATCGGCGCTTGGTTCTTCTTTATGCGCCAGATGCAATCGGGCGGCCGCGGCGCGATGGGTTTTGGCAAGTCGAAGGCCCGCCTGCTGAACGAGGCCAAAGGCCGTGTGACGTTTGAAGATGTCGCGGGGATCGACGAAGCCAAAGAAGAGCTTTCCGAAATTGTTGAATTCCTGAGGGATCCCGGCAAGTTTCAGCGCCTTGGCGGCAAGATCCCGAAAGGCGCGCTGCTGGTTGGTCCGCCCGGCACCGGCAAAACCTTGACCGCGCGCGCGGTGGCGGGCGAAGCGAACGTGCCCTTCTTCTCGATTTCCGGATCGGACTTTGTGGAGATGTTTGTCGGCGTGGGTGCGTCCCGCGTGCGCGACATGTTCGAACAGGCCAAGAAGAACGCGCCCTGCATTATCTTCATCGATGAGATCGACGCGGTTGGCCGGCACCGGGGCGCGGGCCTTGGCGGCGGCAACGACGAGCGCGAACAGACATTGAACCAATTGCTGGTGGAGATGGACGGCTTTGAGGCCAACGAAGGCATCATCATCATCGCCGCCACCAACCGCCCCGACGTGCTGGACCCGGCGCTTCTGCGCCCCGGCCGGTTTGACCGTCAGGTTGTGGTTGGCAATCCCGACGTGGTGGGCCGCGAAAAGATCCTGAAGGTGCACACCAAGAATGTGCCGATCAGCAACGACGTGGATCTGAAAGTGATCGCGCGCGGCACGCCCGGATTTTCGGGCGCCGATCTGGCCAATCTCGTTAACGAGGCCGCCCTGCTCGCGGCGCGCCGCGGCAAGCGGGTGGTGACGTCGCGCGATTTCGAAGATGCGAAAGATAAGGTGATGATGGGCGCCGAGCGCCGCTCGCTGGCTATGACCGAAGATGAAAAGAAGCTCACGGCCTATCACGAGGGCGGCCACGCCATCGTGGCGCTGAATGTGCCTGCGACCGATCCGGTGCATAAGGCCACGATCGTGCCGCGCGGTCGCGCGCTGGGAATGGTGATGCAGCTGCCGGAACGCGACAAGCTGTCGATGAGCTATGAGCAGATGATGAGCCGGATGGCCGTATTGGCCGGCGGGCGCATCGCGGAAGAGCTCATTTTCGGCAAGGACAAGATCACATCCGGCGCCTCGTCCGATATTGAACAGGCTACGCGGCTTGCGCGCGCGATGGTCACACGCTGGGGCTATTCCGACGCGCTGGGCGCCGTGGCTTATGGCGAGAACCAGGAAGAGGTGTTCCTTGGTCATTCGGTCGCGCGCACGCAAAATGTTTCGGAGGAAACCGCCCGCAAAATCGACTCAGAGGTGAAGCGCCTGGTCGATCACGGCTTCAATGAAGCCCGCCGCATCCTCACCGAAAAGCACGACGACCTGGAGCGTATGGCCCAGGCGCTGCTACGCTACGAAACGCTGACGGGCGATGAAATCCAGAAGGTGCTGCGCGGCGAAGAGCTGCCCCGCGCCGACGAGGTGCCGCCGGCGCCACTGCCGCCAACGCCGGCCTTGCCGGTGATCGATGCGGATGGCGACGGTATTCCCGACCATCTGCGACAGCCGCAAGGCTGGGGCGGGGCGGCCCCTCAGGGGGCATAGGGCAAATCCCGCGCCCTTCGAACGCAACCCCGAGCCGGCCGTAGATGGTCGGCTCGCAACAAGTTGACTTAAATTCAAAAGTTTGCGCGTTTTTCCTGAGCGGCCGAGCGGTATCCGCTTGGCTTGAAGGCGCGCTGATCAGTAATCCCTTTTCGCGGCCTCGGCGAGTTGGCGCTCGTTTTCGAGCTTCTTGCCCAGCTCGTCGGCCTTGCCGTGGAGAACCATCCCAACCGCGTTGCGCGCTTTGCGGCTGAACTGGCTTAAGCGGCTTTTGGCGACCACCGCCGGCTGATTGGTCCATTCGCGCAAGGCGAACGCGCTAATGCAGCGAAACACGGCAGTCCGCCCGCGCTGGATTTCGACGAATGCGAAGGCTGGCTCGCCCTTCAGGAAATCGACGATCATGGCGCCGGTCCACAGGTCGACATCGTCGATCACCAGCAGCCCGCCCGGCTTCAGTCGGGGCGCGATGTAGCAAAAGTCCACTGCCGGGATCGGAAAGCCGTGCCCGCCGTCAATCAGGGCGAAGTCCAGCGGCTTCGGCTCCAGCCGCGGCAGGATGTCCTGCGAATAGCCAAGATGAAACTGCAGCTGCGCGGTAGATATGCCTGCGGCATCACAGGCGGCGCGGATGCGCCGCGCCTCGTCCTCGCTGGGCGTTACGGCGTGATGCACTGCCCCAGCCCGCGCCAAAGCCACGGTGGATTGCCCCGCCCCGGTCTCCAGCGTCACCATGCCGGGCCGGACATGATCCGTGATCAGCGCGAGAATGCGGGGCTGGATATCCCAAGCGGCGGCGCCTTCGGCGTGCATGGTCTCAGTCATGGATGGTTCTCGGGTCCGTATTCACTGTATTGGTTGTGAGGATGATCGCCTGATTTCGCCCGGCTGCGTCAAGCCGTACGACCGGGCGCACCCTATGCGTCGGCGGACTTGGCGTGGCGCTTTCTGGCCCGCCCACGCAGATAGCGCCGGAAGCGGCCAAACATCATCGGCTCTTGTCGCGCGGTCTTGATGAACCAGCGCTTGGCGCCGCGACTGGCCGACAGGATCAAGATCGCTCCCAGCGCCATCGGTGGAATGCCCGGCCAGCCCAAAGGCCCCGGCAGGAGCAGGATCAGATAGCCGACGATCAGCAAAATCGCGCCAAGGATCATGCGCAGCGTTTTCATGACAAGCCCATCGCGCGGAAGGCTATTTCAGCCAAGGCGTTTGTAGCGATCGGCGCGCCTCAAACGCAGCGATGGCGTCCGATTGCGCGAGACTCACGCCGATGTCATCAAGCCCCGACAGCAGCTTGCGCTTAGCGGCGGGATCGATGCTGAACGGATGCACCGCACCCGACGGCGCAGTCACGGTTTGCGCCTCCAGATCGACGGTAAAAACATGATTGCCGCCACGCGCCTCGTCAGCCAGCGCGGCAACGGCCACTTCGGGCAAAGCGATGGGAAGGATGCCATTGTTCAGGCAATTGCCGTGGAAAATGTCCGCAAAGGACGGGGCGATCACGCAACGCACGCCAAAATCATCAAGCGCCCAGGCGGCATGCTCCCGCGAAGAGCCGCAGCCGAAATTGGCGCCTGTGATCAGTATACCGGCGCCATTGTAGGCCGGTTGGTTGAGTACGAAGTCCGCGCGCGGGCCGCCCTGATCATCGAAGCGCAGATCGTAGAACAGCCCGCGGGACAGGCCCGTCCGCGAGACGGTGGATAGGAATTGTTTGGGGATGATCTGGTCGGTGTCAATATTGGCGATCGGCAGGGGGGCTGCGGTCGCGGCGATCTTGGTGAAGGGGCGCATCCAGGCGACATAGCGCAAACGCGGTGCGGCGTCAGCAGGGTGGTGGGCGCCCGCGACGCCCACCACGGCGCTGTCTTTTGAAAGCGCCGCGCTTATTTCTTCGGCGCGGGCGCTTCCTCCACGGCCGGCGGAAGCGGGACCTCCATCTCCGATCCAGGAACCTTCAGCAGCGGTTGCACATCGCGGCGCGTCAACCGCTGCACAATCGGCGCGCCCGGCGTGATGGTGGCGACATAAGAACCCGTGAACGAGCCCTCGATCCAATCGAAATCGCCACCGCCCTTGAGGCCGCCGCGATATTCGCT
>JBIKVO010000099.1:0-8905 GCA_044356795.1 Caulobacterales bacterium | reverse complement strand
CCAGTTTGCAGGTCTACCTTGCCGCGGGTTGTGACTTCCCAAGAGAAGGCGGCGTTGGTCAGAGCGGCTTCGACTTGGGTGCGGATCATGGCGCCGAACATTTGCGCCATCTGGCCGTTCTCAGGGTCGAATTTGGCGTAGGCCGCAAGGTTCGGCGTGACGATCGTGTCGTAAATCTTCAAAAGTGAGGCAAACATCGCCTTTTCGTCAAGCTTCAGCGTCGATGCGACGGTGGCCGTACCACTGGCTCGATCCACCGCTTCTACCGACCGCGTGCCCGTGAAGTGCAGCGCACCGCCATTGAATGGCAGCGCCTGCGTCATCGTGAAATTCATCGACCCCGTGCGGTTGAGGTCTGCGCCCTGCAGCATGAAGGGGCCCCACGGACCGGCCATGGTGGCGGCGCCCGCAGACTTCGGATCCACGCCTTCGAGCAGGTTCAGCAGCACATTAACGCCGAAATCAACGGCCCGCTTGACGTTTTCAGCCTCGGGATCAGGCGTTGTCGATGGCGCGGGAATACCGTTGCTACTGTCGTCCATCAAGATCGCGCCCGGCCAAGCCGAAAACAACGGTGCGAGATCCAGGATCTCCACAAAAATCAGGATGGTGTCTTCAAGGCCGCCGCGCCATGTCGACCAATTCGTCAGCTCCGCACAGCTGCCATTTGCATCCACCTTGCATTCAAAGCCAGGGAGCAACATCAAGCGCACGATCGGTGCGAGGATCTCCGAGACATCCTTCAGCGGCAAATCCTGGATCGGAAATTCTTCGCCCAGGTCCATCGCATCGATCGAAAAATTTGCGATTGTCCAGCGCCAGCGCTGATCACTGCCGCCGCGCAGCGTTTCCAGGCCCAGCGTGGTGGTGAAGTCCAAGTCGGATGACTGGCCAAAAAAGGTCGATGTCGATTCCGCCTTGATCGTGACGCTGTATTGGGAGCCCGAATCCAACCACACGCCAGGCGTTGAGGTGGCGGTCGGTGTGGCGGCGCTGGTGGCGCAGGCGCCCAGCGCCACAAGGCCACCCAAGGCGGCGAGACGGGCGAGTTTATTCACAGGCGATCCCCTTCGTTTGAGCGCATTTGCGCTGCAGTCTCGGGCGCCGTCCCAGATTTATGGGCGAAACATCATTCCGCGATCTGCAGGCGCCAGAACACAGGCTAGGCCTCTCTAGCCCAACCTGCGTTCCGGCAAAAGCCCGCTTATCGACAATCAATCTTCTTCGTCGTCTTCGTCGACTTCGATTTCCGCTTCCCAGAATAGATAGTCGCCGGAAATCGCTTCCAATTCGCAGTCGTCTTCCTGGGGCGGCTCGATCACGGCAAAGCCGTGCTCTGCGATTTGAGCATCGACGGCGGATCGATCAAATTTCGTAACCAAGACAACTTTGCGCACTTCAGTGTCAGACATGGGCTTCTCCCTTCAAGATTCGAACCGCGCGGTTCGACTTATGTGGTCCCGCTCGTAGGTCCGAATCAGACTTTGCCGCGCGTACGCAACGTTGGCGTGTCAAAGTCGCGCCCGCAACGATCCTTCGGCGCAGCCCTCACACGTCGCGCAGCAGCCGCGCTGCGGCAAGCCGGGCAAAGGCCAGCGTCATCGCCTTGCGTCGCGCTGGCGCCAGGGGAACCAACGGCGCCGGGCGCAGGATTTCCCCGCCAAAACCGTCGGCTACAATCAGACCGCAACCGGGGTCAATCCGTTTGTGCGGGAAGTCCTCGGCGACCGCGAAATAGAAGGCGTCGCAGAAGGGCAGATAATCGGGCCATTTGGCGTCAGCTTCAAAATCGGCGATGCCGGATTTGGTTTCAACAATCCAGATGTCGCCACGCGGATCCAGGGCCAGGATATCGGCGCGTCGGCCATTGGCCAGCGGAACCTCCAACACGGGGGCCAAGCCATGATCGGCAAGCAATCGGCACACGCCGCGGGCCAGCGCGGCGGTGATCGCCGGACGGCCGGACGGCGTTGGAGTTTCAAGCGCAGCCATCCGCCCAGCATAGCCGCTTGCGTCATCGCGCGGCCAGCACTTCCGCCACCCAGGCCGGCACGGTTTCGCTGGCCTTGCCGTAAAGGCGCTGGTGAAACGCCGCGGCATTGTCGGACGGATCGAGATTGATCTCCATCGTGTCGACGCCTGCCTCGCGCGCGGCGTCGACAAGTCCCGCCGCCGGATATACGGCCCCGCTCGTGCCGATCGCGACGAACAGATCCGCCTGCACAAGGGCTGTGTAAATGTGATCAAGATGCAGCGGATATTCGCCAAACCAAACAATATGGGGACGCATATGGCCTACAGCGCCACAGGCCGCGCAGCCATCCGCCAGTGTTGTCGGCCCAGTGCGGGGAAATACCGTGTCGCACGCACCGCAGCGCACCTTGCGCAGTTCGCCATGCATATGGATCACGTCGGCGGCGCCGCCCTTTTCGTGCAGGTCATCGACATTCTGCGTCACCAGCGTGAGGCGCCGCCCCTGCGCCGCAAGCCCGCTTTGCAGCCGGCCAATCGCATGGTGCGCCGCGTTCGGCGCGGCCGTTTCGAGATTGGCGAAGCGGGCATTGTAGAAATCAAGCACCAGCCTCGGTTTGCGACGATAGCCGTCGATCGAGGCAACTTCAGACAGATCATAGCGCGTCCACAGGCCGTCGACGTCGCGAAACGTGCCAAGGCCGCTTTCGGCAGAAATGCCGGCGCCGGTGAGGATGAAGATGTGCGCGGGTTTCGTCATGCGGCGGGGGGTCTTCCGTACACGGCGCCAAATCTCCTCCACCCTGCCCGCTCTCCTGTCGCGGGGGTAGATGGAAAATCGATCTGCTCGAAACAATCGTTACAGCCTCCCCGTGACGAAGCATCCGCACTGGTGATCACGGGCGCTCACCCCGCCTCGATCGGCTCCGTCAGGAATGACCGGCCCGCGCGATCTTCGATCTCGATCACCCAGAGATCGGGGTCGGTGGCGGCGCGGCGCGCGATATGGGCATCGACCGCGCGTTCCTCATCGCCCAAGGCGCCGCTAGACAGGTCGAGCCAGATGCGCGCGCCGGCGCCATTCTGGGCCGGCGCGTAAAGCCGCGCCTTTCCATCCAGTGTTGCCGTCTTGACCAAAACCGCGCCGGCATCTGGATCGCCTTTGCGCGCCACAAAGGCCGACGCGCCCGCCGCCTGCGCGCGTCGGATCAGGGCCGCAGCCCAGAGATCAGCCTTCAGCCAGTGTTCCATTTTGCGCCACCGCCTCCTTTATCAAGAGGCAAGCCGCAGCCTGTATCAAAGCCCGCATGGTGCGTCGCCCTCTTCTTGGCCTTTTGGCCGTCGCCTGTGTGTTTGACGCTGCTGCGCCCGCCGCCCTGGCGAGCGAGCCGCTGGAGCGCACCTTCGCAGAGCGCGTAGCGCTCTTGGCGGTGGATGGCCGCTGCGCCCTGTTCTCGCCGCCGATGCGCATGGCATTGCAGGCGGGGGCAAGCCAGGCCCGAGGCGCCCTGCTGCGCGCCGGCTGGACGAATGCCCGCGCCGACGCCCTGCACGCCCATGCCCACGGCTTGGTGGCCAATCGCGGCTGCGCCGACCCCGCCGTATCTGCCGCGGAGCGGTCTGCGGAGGCGGGGTTCGCCGGCTATCGCCGCCTTGGCCAGATGGCGTTTCCGGGGGCGGAGCGCAGCTGGCACGCGCGCCGCCGGGCTGACGCCGAAGGCTGGCTGGTGCTGCAAAGCCATGGCGACGCCCGCTTTGGCTTGCGCCTGACCGAGGCCGGCCCGCAAGCCGCATTCGCTGTCACCGTGGATGCTGTAGCGCCAGTCTCGGCGCGCCTGGTGATGCGCGATGTGCGCCGGGCGCCGGCCTCCCCCTTGGACATTCCCGGCCGGGCGCCGGGCGGTTTGAGCCACAACAGCCCGTATCCGGCGATGGCCAAAACCGTTTTCGCGCAGGGCCGCACGCTTTCCGCGCCGGCCGATCAGGCGCCGCGCTCGGTGGTTATCTTCAGCTTCCCCGACGCTGTACTGAACGCGCTGGCCGCGCTGGACCCGCGCGAGGCCGCCGTGATTGAGTTGGAGGGCGCGCGCGGCGTGGAGCGCCACTTGATTGAGGTTGGCGATCTGACGGCCGCGCTGGCGTTCGTGCGCATCAACTGATCAGATGATCGCGACCGGCAGCCGCACAGTCACTTCAGCGCCGCCCTCATCGCTATTGGCCAGCGACAGCGCCCCACCCTGCGCTTCGACGAGGCTGCGCACCAGCGAAAGACCCAGCCCGGCGCCCGGCGTATCGCCGACATTGTCGGCGCGAGTGAACGGTGTGGCGAGGCTGGCGAAAGCGCCGGGTGGAAAGCCGGGGCCCGTATCCGACATCGTGATCACGATATCGCGCCCGTCGCGGCGCAAGTCGAGCTGCACCGCACCGCCGGCCGGGGTGAACTTCACCGCATTGCCCACGAGATTGATCAGCACTTGCCGAAGCGCCCGCGGATCGGCCAACACCGGCGCGGACTCGGCCCCGGTCTGCCGCAGGGCGACGCGCTTTGGTTCAGCCTGGCCAGCGGCTTCGGCCAAGACTTCGGCGCAAACCAAGCGGGCGTCGAACCGTACTGGCTCAAGCTGCAGTTTGCCGGCCTCGATCTTGGCGAGGTCCATCAGGTCATTGACCAGCGCCAGCAGATGCCCGCCGGAGGATCGGATCAAGCCGGCATAGTCGCGGTATTTTTCGTTGAGGGGGCCAAAAATTTGCGCCTGCATCATCTCGGCGAAGCCCAGAATATGCGTGAGCGGGGTGCGCAGTTCATGCGCCATGGTGGCCGCGTAAATGGCCGCAGCCGACCGCGCCGGCGCTGCAGCGATTGGCGAAGATGGCAAGACCCCCGCCGGCGGGAGCCTTGTCATGCGGGCCGCGGGATCAGCGGGCGCCGCAAGGATCCACAGCGCCAGCAACAGCGCGCACAGGCCGCCCGCAATGCCCGCCCATTCAACCCCAGCTGGGGCGATCGGGGCCGCAAAAACCACCACGGCATAGCCGAACACCGCCGCAAAAAACGCCTCGATCACCGCACGCCCATCCCCCAGCCGTACCGCCAGCGCCGGGGCGATGAGAAACGCCGCCAGCAGCGGCGACGCCGCCCCGCCGCTTAAAGCGGCTGCTGCAGTGGCAAAGCCAGTCCAGGCGACCCCCATCGCCGACGCCGCCCACGGTCGCCCGCCAAAGGGGGCCAATAGGAACATCACCAAGGCCGGAGCAGCGCCCGTCGCGAGGAACACCGCCCCCTCCAGTCGCGGCGCCCCGCTCCACCAAGCTGCGCACGCCGCCACAACGCATGCCGCCAGCCACACCCATACCCCAAGGGTGAGGGCGGCGGGGTCTATCGGCTTGGGGCCAAGCGATTGTTCCACGTCCAAATCGACACGCCTTCGTTATGCAAATCGGGCTATTTCTTAATCCCAGACCCTAAAATGTCTCGCGGAAACGCGCGTTGGTTGCGCCACGAATTCGGCGCGATGCTGCGGTTTGAGCGGATTGAGCAAGAACCGGTCTGCGGGCCAGGAACGATCGATAGGGAGCCGAAGCTATGCCGGAGCCATCAAAGCGAAACGGGTTGCGGGTTTGGGCGGCGGCGATCTCCGCCTTGGCCCTGATCACAGGCATTGGCATGGTGTCGGTGGCGGAGGCGCAGAATCGCCCCCGCGCGGCCGCCAAGAAGGCCCCGCCCGCGCCGCCGCCGGTTCGGATTGTGCCGATTTTCGCCGCCCCGCCAGGGGTGGAGCCGCTGTCCTACGCGGTGCAATCCTATGCGATGTATCAGGCCGATTTCAGCCAGTTGCGCGGTACGCCGGTGCGATCTGTGCCGGAGATGGACGCCATCCTCGATCGCGTGGCGGGGCACAACCCCACCCATTTGTCGCGCGGGCTTCTGGCCTATGGCGCGCTGACGGCCGCCCAGTCTGAGCCGTTCGTGCGCACTGTCCGCGCGAACGAGGCGTTCTTCGGGCGCGAACGCGTGGTGGCCGGATTTGTGTTAAGTGAGGATTACGCCCGAAGCCTTGCCGGCGCCGATGACGCCGAGCGCCTGATTGCGGCCGCTTTCACCGCTGACGGCAACCGCGTGATCCGCATCAGCGAGGAGTTCCGCCTGGCTGCTGTTGAGGCGCAGCGCGCGCGTTGGGGCGGGCTAGTCGCCGGCCGCATGGCGCAGCGCGCCAGCGCCCTGCGTGCGCTGACCGACACCGCACCGATGCGTATGGTTCCCGCCGAATTGAGCGCACGGCTGGCGCCGGCGCCGGGCAGCGCATCGCCGCGCACGGATCCGGCTGCGTTTGGCGGGGCCGCATTCTGGGACTTCCTGCGCCACGCCCCGAGTGTGAGCATCGCCGCCATGACGCCGCCCCCTACCGCACCGACGCCGTCCGCTGGGTCGCAGGGCCGAGAGCGCGACGTGAACACCATGCTGCGCTTGGCGGGTTTGTATATCCTGGGCGCCACCAACGACCCGAACGTGCCGGTGGGTGACTATTTGACTAAAGATCAAACCACCGACAGCTGCCTGGGCATGGCGCAGGTGCAATTGCAGCAATGCGTGTCTGCGGCGCGCTTCAACTATGAAGCCGCATTCTGCCTTGCAGAACAAGGGATGCAGAATGTTGGCGAATGCTTGCGCGATGGACGCCAGAGCCAATAGCGCGTCACCGCCATTTTCGGCTATAGCGCAGGCATGAACGCAACGGCATTGGATGCGCGCGTCGACGCGCTGGCGGAAGATTTCGCCCTGCTCGACAGCTGGGAAGACCGCATCAGCCATGTCATCGACATTGGCCGGCAGGCTGCGCCATTGGCAGAGGCCGAACGCACCGAGGCCAATAAGGTGCGCGGCTGTGCAAGCCAGGTTTGGATTGTGGCGGAGCCTTCGGCCGTGCTGGACGGCGGCTTGCGCTTTCGCGGGCAATCGGATGCAGCGATTGTGCAGGGCCTCGTGACGGTGCTGATGCAGATTTATTCAGACGCCGGCCCCGCCGACATCCTGGCGCTTGACCCCAATGCCGCGATGGACCGTTTGGGCTTTTCCGGCGCCTTGACGGCGCAGCGCGCCAACGGCCTTGGCGCGATGATCAAAGCGATCCGCGCCAAGGCGGCAGCGGTAGCTTAAGCGCCGATCGCGACGAATTCGCCGCCAGCGCCTGCGCGACAGACAAACGGAAATGTCGACAATCGTATAATCGACAGCTTGACGGCGTCGCGTTAGAATGCGGTTTGGCTGTCGGGCACACGCTCGCACAGCAAGCGCGCCGGCGCCAAAAGATTTATCCGGCTGCGGAGAAATTTCATCTCCGGCTCAATTTGGCCCGTCGACGGGGCGGCCACGCCGCCATAGCGCGAATGCCCCATGACCAAGATCGTCCGTACTTGGAGCACATTGACGGCCTATTCGATCGTCGCCGACGCGCCGTGCTACCCCTCGCCCTGATCATTCCGAGGCACAAGATTGGCGACATTGCGCACGACAAACAATTCCCTCGGCCCGGCCCCGAAAATGGCGGCGAAATCCACGCTACTGTCTGAACATCCGATCACCCGCATGCGCGTCGCCTGTCCCTGCGCCAAGGCTTCATACAAGGCGCGTTCGTGCGGCCAGCGCTGATCGCGGAATGCGCCATAGCCGGAAAGCAATCGCTTGCATGGCGTCAACCTTCAACGCTCAGATCAACAAGCTCAAAACGGCTTGCCATATAGCCTTCCACAACACCCTTCACGAAAATGAACGCGCCGTCTGCCGTCACCCACAACATATAAGGCGGGTGATCATTCGTCACCATCCCCACATAAGCGACCTTGTGACAGCGGAATGTGCCGGCCGGCGTCGTGACATTCTCATCGCCATAATATTGCAGGCCTGATGTTGTCACCTCGATCTTCGGGCCAGTGGCGCCGAGATGGTGGATCGAGATCATGATGTTGTTATGGAACTGCTCATGGTGCGGGCCTTTGGCGTAATCCAGCACCGCCACGTTCCAGCCATCCGCCTGTAGCGCATGCGTGCCAAGTCCGCGCATCGGGCGCCGGTTCAGCGGGAAGCGCTGCGATAGGCGCCCTTCCTTCAGCGTGTAGGCCTCGCACTCAACCTCATGATCGGTGAAGCGATACCAGGCGGAACCCGCGAATTCGCCATTGGTGAGCAGCCGGGCGTGCCCCTCATTCGGGTGCCAATCGGCGTGCACGGACTGGCTGATCTGGCGCACCACATGCAGCCCGTCCAACTCCAACTCGCAATGCGCCTGCAAGGTGCGGACGCCATCTTTGGCCTCTGTGATGGTGAAGGTCTCAAGTCCCCAGACGGCGCCGCGATTGGAGTCGCGCTCCGACACATAATGGCTTTTGCCGGTGATGCGCTTGAGCGGTTTCATGGCGGCCCCTTTCTATGACGCCTTCCCCGGCGCCGGTTTGACCGATAAGCAGAACTTGAAGCAACAACAAGGGAGGCCCGCCATGGCTGGACGCGTGCAAGGCAAGAAGGCGATCGTTACCGGCGCGGGCCAGGGCCTTGGCTTTGCGATCGCGCGCATGCTCGCCAGGGAAGGCGCCGCGGTGTTCATGACCGATCTGAACGAAGCGAAGGTGAAGGCCGCCGCCGCCGCCGTCAACACCGCATACCCCGGGTCTGCCGCTGCGGCGGGCCAGGACGTGCGCGACGGCGCCCGCTGGCAAGCGGTGGTCGATGAGGCGGCTAGCGCGATGGGCGGGGTTAATATCCTGGTCAATAATGCCGGCATCGGCAGCCAAGGCAGCGTCGAGGACGAGGACTTTGAAACCTGGAAACGCGTTTTGGAAGTTGATCTCGATAGCGTGTTTCTCGGATGCAAATACGCCATGCCCGTCATGCGCGCATCAGGGGCGCCGGGCGCGATCGTCAATATCTCCTCGATTGCCG
>JBIKVO010000229.1:0-5236 GCA_044356795.1 Caulobacterales bacterium | reverse complement strand
AACGGGCGCGTTGTGCCGCGCCCCTCCGACAGTGTAGCCCCCTCCACCATCACCGTACCCGGATAGGCGCGCGCCATCATCACATTGGGCGCGTTCGGGCTGGGATTGACCCATGTGCGCTCTCCCAATGGCCAGCCATATCCCGGCGCCGCATCAGGGCGATATCCTTCCATCGCGATCACGCGATACGCCACATCCAGTTTAAAATGCGCCACGAACCAACGGCCAAGTTCGCCCAGAGTCAAACCATGGCGCATCGGCATAGGCCCTGCGCCGACAAAACTTTCAAAGCCTGAACGCAGCATTGTACCTTCTATCGGGCGGCCCACGGGATTGGGCCGATCAAGCACCCACACTTCCTTGCCGTGCCGTGCGCCTTCTTCAAGCGCGTACAAGAGCGTGGTGATGAACGTGTAGATGCGACAGCCAAGATCCTGCAGATCTATCAGGATCACATCGAACGTATCCATCATCGCCGCCGTTGGCCGGCGCACTTCGCCGTAAAGACTGAACACCGGAATTTTGTGCACGGGATCGATGTAGGTGTCGGTCTCGATCATGTTGTCTTGCTTGTCCCCGCGCATGCCATGCTGTGGTCCAAACGCGGCGGCGAGCCTCACATCATCCAGCGCCGCGATCGCATCAAGCGCATGCGTGAGATCGCGCGTGACGGAGGCGGGATGCGCCAACAACGCAACCCGCTTGCCCGCCAGCGGCGCGCGAATAGCAGCGTCCGTCAAAAACCGATCAAGACCGAACAGCATCAGCGCCCCTCACAGCGTCACGACAAATCCATCGGGATGGTGGAAATCTGGTTTGCCCGCGGGATGCTTAAGCGACCACAAAGATTTTGCGCCGCTCTGCTCTTCGATCACCGCAGTCAGCGCGACGCGCCAGGGCGTCGCCAGATCATCGGGGGCGGCGGCATGCACTGACGCTGCATACCCATCACACGCGATGATCGGGCTTGTTGGAATGACGGCATCGCGCGCGCCACCACGACGGAAGCAATCAAACCGATACGCCGCCCAATCGCCGGAAGGCGCAAAATTATATTCCAGATAATCCGCCCCCGGCAGATGTGCGAAAAACGCTTCAAAGCATGTTGATCGCCACAACTCGTCGCACCGGTTCGGTGTTCCGCGGGCGGGCCACACCAATGCGCCCACAGGCGCATCAACGCGATACGAAAACGCAAGGCGTCCGTCTTCGGCCAAGGACACTGCGGCGGATACCGCGCGCACGGCGTTTGCGGGCGTTTCTGGGTGGCGCATCAAGGCTTGCATCACGCCAGCATAAAGGGTGTTGGCGGCGCTGGAAACAGGCCCGCACCGGGCCCGCTTCGCGGCCGTCTTGGGGCCGCGCGATTAATCCGCCGCCCGCGCGCCACTCAGTTCATCGGCAAAGGCGTGGTTGACATCACGATGGCCCATCTCATCGCGGCGCACCGCCGCCACCACATCGCGCAGTGTTGCATCGGCCGGCAGGCGCCAATAGGCGAGCGCGATCTCAGGCGCCGGCGGATTGGGCAACGCCCCCGCATCAAGGGCGGCCAGATAATCCGTATAACTGACCACCGCCTCTTCCTCAAAATAGCCAACCATGCGGTGCGCAGTGCGCGGGGCAAACAGGTACAGCAGAAAAAACGCGTTGAAGAACAAGCCCTGCGCCAAGATCACCAGAAACCGCTCAAAAGTATTGGGCTTGGCCACCGCGATGAAGGTCATCAGGTGCATCCGCTCGTTCTCGGCCTCATCCAACAGCGTCTTGATCCAGCCGCGGTCAGGCGTCATACGGCGCAGACTTTTCAGATGGTTCAGCATCCCCGCCACCATCCCCGGCACCGCCGCGACCGTTTCAAGAACCACCGCGCGGTGGCCATAGCGCTTTTGGAAGAATGCGTCGGCGAAGAAGCGCAACAGCCGGGTGAGGCCATAAGCGATGCGGTCCGAGAGGCCGCGCGGGGCACGCCGGTCAAAGCTCTCAATGGGGGGGAGTTGCGGATGCGGATAGAGCGGCGCGGTCATGGCGAGCCTCCTGCAAGCAGACGGGGAATGCGTCCGACATCGCGCGCGCCGGTGTCTGCGCATGCGCCAGAGGGGCCCGGACGCCCACGAGATAGGGGCTAGCGCCCATGCCAGGATGCGGCAGGCAGTCGCAGTCTGTTCTGTGTCTGCACTGGGCGCTATTCGCGGCGCAAAATCTTGTCGACCAGAATATTCGCCCACCAGCTGCCCAGGAAGGCTTTCCGCTCGGTTTCGTAAGAGTAAACCGTGCGCACCCAATCGTCGAACGCGATCGGACGGTCTTTGGAATAGGCGAAATAGGCGTCAAAGAAGTGATCTATCATGCCGGTTTTACCTTGCCGGACATGGAGATACTTCAACCCCAACTGCTCTATCGCATGTTCGATCGGCAACCCCAGCTGAAAATGCTTATACAGGGTGGCCATGAGGCCTGCCCGGTCCGCCCCCGATTTGCAATGCATCAAGGCGGGATAGGCCATGGTGGCGAAGATGTCCTTGGCGCGGAAAATCTGCTCAACGGTTGGCACATCGCGGGAGCGGAGGGGAAAATCGATCAATGCCAGGCCATGGTGTGCGCATGCCTCGCGCTCCAGCAGGTAATGACCGCTGTCGTTGACGCCGCGCAGGTTCAAGATCGTCTTGATGCCCATCGCGGCGTAGCGGGCGATGTGCTTGGGCGACGGCTGATTGGCGCGCGCCATCTTGTCGTCGATCCAGTGGAAATTCTGGAACGCCATGCGCAGAAAACCGTGATCCTTCCAAATCAGGTCATCCCAGGCTTTTTGACGACCGCGTGGGGTGGCGAGGTCGAACCGTGTGGATACAAAGCTATCGCCCATGAAGGCTCACCGCATTCCCGCTCTGGCGCTCGGCGCAGAAGCCCCGATATAACGCCCGATATAACCACCCCCCCGATGCCTGAACAGATAGGCGTATGCTAAAGAAGATTATGACCTCCCCCGCCCTGCAGGCGGTCGTCGGGCGCGTTCTGGGCGGCTATGCCCTGTTCGCAGGATGGACGACGCGTTGGCAATGGGTCGGCCGAGACAAGGCGCAGGCCGTGTGGGACGCGGGTGGTCCGGTGATCAAAACCTTCTGGCATGGCGGGCTGGTATTCACCCATGTCGGCTGGCCGAAAGCGCGCCGGACGCGCCTGCGGATGCTGGTGTCGCAATCGCGCGACGGCGGCTACATCGCGCAGTTTGCAGCCTGCGTGTCGGGCGAACCGATCCGCGGCTCCTCCGCCCACAAAGGCCAGCAGCGCGGCGGGACCGAGGCGCTGTTGGCCATGACGCGCCATCTGAAGGCGGGCGGCGATGTGGGTTTCACGCCGGACGGCCCGCGGGGCCCACGGATGCGCGCCGGGCTAGGGGTGATCCAACTCGCCAAGTTGTCGCGCGCCACGATTGTGCCGATGGCCTGGTCGGCCCGTCACGCGGTGCGCCTCAACAGCTGGGATCGGATGATGTTCCTGCTGCCGTTTGGGCGCGGGGTGTATGTGTATGGCGATCCGATCCAAGTCGCGCGGGACGCCGATGATGAGACGATGGCGCGCCTGCGGGAGGGGCTGGAGCGGGATTTGATCCGCCTCGCGCACGAGGCCGATCGCTTGGTTGGCCGCACGCCGATTGAGCCCGCCGCCTTGGCCCCAACGCTGGCGGACAAGGTCGAATCCGCATGAGACTGCCGCCCGGTTTGTCGTTCTACCGCGCCGCGTCCCAGGCGGCCGGCGCCATCGCGCCAGGCTGGCTGAAAGCACGCGCGGGCCGCGGCAAGGAAGACCCAGCCCGCCTTGGCGAACGGTTTGGCCAAGCCAGCGCCCCGCGCCCCGATGGCGTGCTGATTTGGTTGCACGCCGCAAGCGTCGGCGAAACCAAGGTAGCGCTGCAAGTGATGGCCGCAATCGCGTCCGCGCGCCCGGAATTGCACGTTCTGTTGACGACGGGCACGATCACGGCGGCGCGCATCGTGGAGGCGGCCGCCCCTGCCCGCGCGGTGCACCAATATGCCCCGCTGGACCGGCCTGATTGTGCCGCGCGGTTTCTGGCGCATTGGCGCCCAGACTTGGCTGTGTTTGCAGAAAGTGAGCTTTGGCCGAACATGATTTTGGCGGCGCACGCGATGGGCGCCAAGCTGGCGCTGGTGAATGCGCGCATGTCGCCCAAGAGCCTTGCCAATTGGGCGCGCCTGAAAGACAGCGCGGCACTGCTGTTGCAGTCGTTTTCGCTGATCTTGGCGGCGGATCAGCGCACCGCCGATGGCCTTGCGGCGTTGCGAGGGCGCGCGGTCACGTGCGTAGGCAATTTGAAATTGGCAGCCATCGCAGCACCGGTGGACGCGGCACGCCTCGCGGCATTGAAAACCGCGATCGGCAATCGGCCCGTGTGGCTGGCGGCGTCGACGCATGCGGGCGAGGATAACATTGTGTTGGCGGCGCATGCGCGCATCTGCGCCGCTTTTCCCGATGCGCTGGTGATTATCGCGCCGCGCCATCCAGATCGCGGCGAAGCCATCGCTGCTTTGGCCAATGGCGCACCGCGGCGTGCGCTTGCGGCGCTGCCGCTGCCGCAACATCGCGTCTATGTCGCCGACACGATTGGCGAGATGGCGCTGTTGACCAGCCTTGCGCCAACAACGCTGGTGGCGGGCTCGCTGCGGGCGGATTTGAAAGGACACAATCCCATCGAACCGATCCAAACCGGCAGCGCGGTGATCAGCGGCCCGCATATCGAAAGTTTCGCCGACCTTTTTGCAGCCCTCCGCGAAAGCGACGGCGTTGTATTTGTTGATGATGCGCAAAGCCTTGCTGAAGCGATCCTGCATTTCTGGCGTCATGAAACCGAACGTGCGGCGATGCATGCACGCGCGGCGCACGTGATAGCGGCCGGCGCGCCCGCGCTATCGATCACGCGCGATCAGCTGTTGTCTTTGTTGCCGGGGGCCAACGATGAGACCGCCTGAATTCTGGCGCCACACTGAAGGCAAACTGGCCGCCCCGATGACGCGCGCGCTATTGACGCCGGCTGCATGGCTGTATCAAGCGATTGCGCGCCGGCGCGTGGCCAAGACCACACCGGAACGGGTCGAACGCCCGGTGATCTGCATCGGCAATGTGACCCTGGGCGGGGCGGGAAAAACACCCTTGACCCGGACACTGCGCGAGCGCCTGACCGCGCGCGGTTTGAAAGTCGCCACGCTGTCGCGCGGGC
>JBIKVO010000228.1:0-5237 GCA_044356795.1 Caulobacterales bacterium | reverse complement strand
CAATTTCGTGCAGCATGGTGTGCGGGCCATAACCGCCAAACGTCATATTGGCGTTCGCCGACTGGGAAACATTCACCCAGATATCGCCCTGCACACTGGTGGCGGCGCGATTATTCGACGTCGGCAGATACGCAAAGGCCGCAGCCCCAGCAGATCCCGTTGTGTAGCCGCCGATCAGGATGGTGGCGTCGTCGGAATAGGCGCCAGCGCCGCTTGTGCCCGAGCCGACCCGTTGGAAAGTGATGTTCGCCACATCCGACCAGGCCGCAAAAGCTGCATCAGTGGCCTGGATCTGGTTGGCGTTGAATTGGGTGAAGCCGCCGATCCCATCGTCACCGCTGGTCGGCATCCCCGCGGAGGTGGCGCGGTAGGCGTATGTCACCACCGTGCCCAGACCAAAATCGTTCGACCAGGTGGCGCCAGTGCGCGAGATCTGGATCGCCGCCTGATCCCAGGAAAAGAAAGGCTTGCCATTATCATCAAACACGGTCGGCGACGTATTGCCGCCGGTGATCTGATTGATGCTCAGGGCATAATTACCGGTGAACTGATTGTTCCAGGACTGCGCCGCGAGGAAAATGTCGCCGGTCGTTTGCGCGGTGAAGAACAGATACGAGTCAAAGCGAATGCCGCCGTCGTCATCTTCTGCGATGAGAGTGCCGTTGGCGTCGCGCACCTCGATCAGCGGATCCGTCAAGGCCGCGGAAATGCCCGTTGTCGACAGCGACACCGCATAGGTTTGCCCCGCGACGACTGACACGCGAATATAATCAAGATCGCCCAGCGATTGGATCGCGCTGTTGAACGTCTCGCCGACATTCATGCGCGTGGTGGAGGAGATGTCGTCTGCGATATCATCGTTCAGTAATTCACGCGGCGGGGCCAAGGGGTCCGGCGCCACGACCGCAACATCGACTGTTTTCAGATCAATCGACGATTTGGCCAGCATGCAGCCCATGCACACGCAGGCCCCAAGGCCGGTGCTGTCATCGCCGGCGAGCGCGGAAGGCCCACTCCAGCGCCGCAGCGCCGTATGGTCGCCGCGACCGCCATCGGCGTCCGTCCAGCCGCCCACGCCGCCAATATCCCATTGCGCCCAGCTCAACCCGACCGCATCCGCCCCGAAGCCGGACACCGTCGTGATTTCGAGCATGTCAAACAACGCGCCCTCATGGAAGCGGGATGGCGCCGGGCCGAAGTCACGTTGCCCCAGATCACGGACGCGGCTCTGGAATTCGAACCCCATGGCAGTGCTCCCACTATTGCGCGCGGCATTCAACTCTGGCCGATTGGCCCAGTCCAGCCTGATTAACCTCTGGCTGTGTGGAAAACCCAGCGACGCAAGCGGTCCTGAAGCGACCCATAAAAGCCAATGGACACAAATACAGTCCCCGAGGCGATACCGAGGGGACGCCTTTGATAGCTTTGCCCATTTTTTCTACAACCGGCAATATCGTATCGGGCGAAACGCGCCCGCGCCGCTCACGCCAGATCGTCCAGCAGGGTTTCCACCGCCTCCGCGATCGCTTCCGGCGTCAGCCCAAAATGCGCATACAGCGCTTTGGCTGGGGCCGACGCGCCAAAACTGTCCATCCCAATAAAGCCGTCGAGTTCAAACATCTCCCACCAGCCCTGGCCGATGGCCGCCTCGATCCCGACCCGCACCTCCTCCGGGGCGCCGATCACCTGATCCTGGTAGACGTCGTCCTGGGCGGCGAAATGGGCGAAGCTGGGACACGAGACGACCCGCGTCGGCGCGCCTTTCGCCTGCAGCAACGCGCGGGCAGCCAAGGCGATCGCAACCTCCGTTCCGGACGAGAACAGCGCCACCCGCGCCGGCCCGCCTTCGGCCGGGGCCACCTCATAGGCCCCTTGGGCGCAGAGATTGACCTGCGCGTCGGTGCGGATCGCCGGCGTCGCCTGACGCGAAAGGGCAATTACGCTGGGCCGGCCGACATCGGCCAAAGCC
Organism: Caulobacterales bacterium; assembly: GCA_044356795.1. Classification (GTDB taxonomy): domain Bacteria; phylum Pseudomonadota; class Alphaproteobacteria; order Caulobacterales; family Aquidulcibacteraceae; genus JBIKVO01. The sequence continues at coordinate 3,268 of JBIKVO010000228.1, read as the reverse complement.
AGCGCCCAGCACTCCGCCGCTTCCACCGCATCGGCCGGCCGGAACACATGCAGGTTGGGGATCGCGCGCAGGCTGGCCAGGTGTTCGACGGGTTGATGGGTGGGGCCGTCCTCACCCAGCCCGATGGAGTCGTGCGTCATGACATGCACAACCCGCACCCCCATCAGGGCAGCCAGCCGGATCGCCGGACGGCTGTAATCGGCAAAACACAAGAAGGTGCCGCCATAGGGGACAACCCCGCCATGCAGCGCCATGCCGTTCATGATCGCCGCCATCCCATGTTCGCGCACGCCGTAATGCACATAGCGGCCGTCGGGCTTTTCCGCGGTCAGCGCATTGGCCCCCTTCACCAGGGTATTGTTGGAGCCGGTCAAATCCGCAGACCCGCCCACAAGTTCCGGGAACGCTGGAAACAGCGCCTCCAGCGCCAACCCCGAAGAAGCCCGCGTGGCGAGTGACGGCTTTTCCTCCGCCATCCGCCGGGTATGGGCGGCCAAGGCGGCTTCGGCCGCGGGCGGCAGGCCGGCATTGATCATCGCCGCGCCAAAGGCTTCCGCGGCGGGATGCGCCGTCGCCCGCGCCTGCCAGGCTTGGCGCAAGCGGGCCCCGCGCGCGCCCACCGCACGCCACGCCGCCCGCACATCATCAGGCACATCAAACGGACCGTGCGGCCATTCCAGCGCCGCTTTCGCCGCCGCCAATTCCTCCGCCCCCAGCGGTTCGCCATGGGCGCTCTTGGTGCCGGCCTTTTTCGGCGCGCCAAAACCGATCGTGGTCTTGCAGGCCACCAGCACCGGCCGATCAGACGTCTTGGCGTCGGTCAGCGCAGCGTCGACCGCGGCGAGATCGTGCCCATCGACCGCAATCACCCGCCATCCCGACGCCTCAAACCGGCGCGCCTGATCGGTCGCGTCGGCAAGGCTGACCGCGCCATCAATCGAGATTGCGTTGTCGTCCCACAGCACGATCAGTTTGTGCAGCTTCTGGCGGCCGGCAAAGCTGATGGCCTCCTGGCTGATCCCTTCCATCAGGCAGCCGTCGCCGGCGATCACCCAGGTGTGGTGATTGACCAGATCAGCCCCAAAACGGGCGCGCAAATGGGCTTCCGCCAGCGCCATGCCCACCGCATTCGCCAACCCCTGCCCAAGCGGGCCTGTGGTGGTTTCAATGCCCTGAGCATGACCATATTCGGGGTGACCGGCGGTTTTGGCGCCCAATTGTCGAAAGCGTTTGATCTCATCCAGCGTCATATCGGGATAGCCGGTCAAATGCAGCAGCGCATAAAGCAGCATCGAGCCGTGCCCGGCCGAAAGCACAAAGCGATCGCGGTCGGGCCAATCATGGGCGGCCGCGTCAAAGGTGAGGTGGCGGGCGAACAACAGGGTTGCAGCATCGGCCATGCCCATCGGCATGCCGGGATGGCCGGACTTGGCCTGCTCCACCGCGTCCATCGAAAGGGCGCGAATAGCATTCGCCATGCGTCGCAGTGTGGCGAAATCGGGTGCGGCGGTCATGAGCATGTTTCCTGTGAGCGGCAAACGCCAAAATCCAAGGGCTGTTTCAGGTCTGGTGGGATCGAATCAGAATGCCCCAATCTTTGATTGAACCGGGTTTCCGACCAAGTGGAGACTGGTTGGTCGACAAACACCGCGCTGGTTGGCCCAACGCCAGCGTTCAGGCCTGCCCCGCACCCACCCTCAAGCACGGCGGATTCCGCGCCCAGGCGAGGGTAAACCCCAAAGCTTCCGCTTTCAGGCGAGACGGGCCGTGCATAATCCAGCCTTCCCGGGTTGGGAACCGGGTTTGTCCAGCGGCCTTCGCGCGGCGCCGTGAGAAATGGACGCACCACCGCGCGGCTGTTACGTTTGCGTTAGGGATCAGGAGACGGATCATGAGGGGCAATCGCCAACCGGCTCGCGCGGGGATGGCAGGCTTTGCGCGGATCGCAGCAGCGGGGATGGGCGCTGCGGCGGCGGCGTTTTTGCTGATCAGCAGCGCCCGCTCGCAAGATGGCGCGGCGGCGCCGGCCGCTGTTGCAGGCCCGTCCCCGATCGTGAAAGCCGCACCTGCAGCCGCGCCTTCGCCCGGCCCCGCCGAAACCATCGCCCCCCTTGATCCCTCCACCCCGCCGGGGCCAGAATCGACAATCGTGCCCGAAGCCGAACTCGCCGCCTATGTCGACGGCCTGATGGGCGCCTATATGCGCGACGACAAGATCGCTGGCGCAGTCGTGGCGGTGGTGCGCAAGGATCGCGTGCTCTTGCTGAAAGGCTACGGCCAGGATCGCGCCGACGGCCGCGCGGTCGACGCCCGTCGCACGCTGTTTCGGATCGCCTCGATCTCGAAAACCTTCACCTGGCTGTCGCTGCTGCAGTTGATCGAGGAGGGCAAGATTGATCTGGACGCGCCGATCAACACTTATCTGCCGGAAGCGGCGCGGGTTGCTGATTTCGGGTTCGATCAACCGGTCTTGGTGCGCCACTTGATGACGCACACGGCGGGGTTTGAAGATGCGTTCGCCGGGCGTTTGTTCCGCGCCGACATGCGCAATGCGCCCACCCTGGCCGACGAACAAGCGACCGATCCGCCCGCGCGCGTGCGCCCGCCCGGCGAGGCCGCAATCTATTCCAATTATGGCAGCAATCTTGCCGGCCTGATCGTGCAAACCGTTGGCGGGCAGGAGTTTCAATCCCGCGTTGAAGGCCGCATCTTCGGCCCCCTGGGCATGCAACGCACCAGCTTCCGGGAGCCCTATGAACCGATGCCGGGCCAACCGGCGCCCTTGAGTGATGCGCTGCGCGAAGACATCTCGAAGGGGTTTTCCTGGCGCGCCGCGCGGGCGGTGGAGCGGCCGTTTGAATTTGTCACGCCGAATGCGCCGGCGGGCGGCGCCTCCACCACGGCCAGCGACATGGCCCGTTATATGCGGATGTTCTTGAACAAGGGCGAACTCGAGGGACAGCGCATCCTGGCGCCGGAAACGGTGGCAAAGCTGGAGGCAGGCCCGCTGTTCACCAACGCGCCAGGCGTAAACGGTCTTGCCTATGGCTTCATGGAAAGCCGCTCCCGCAAGGGCTGGCGCGCTTATGGGCACGGCGGCAACACGCTTTGGTTTGCCAGCTGGATGGCGATTTATCCGGAGCTGGATTTCGCGGTGTTTGTGGTGGGCAACACCGAAGGCGCCAGCCGCAAGCTGCAAATTGATGTGCCGCGGGCCATTGTCGATCACTTCTTCCCGCCAAATCCCGCAACGATTGAACCGCCCCGC
>JBIKVO010000226.1:0-5326 GCA_044356795.1 Caulobacterales bacterium | reverse complement strand
CGCGCCGGCGCAGCCATCGCCGCCATAGGCTCTACGCTCTTGGCGTCCCGGCCGGCAGGAGGCGCCCGGTCCAAGCATCCCCAAAAGGCCCGTTGCGGTCGGCATGGCCAATCACGCGCGCCAAACCCTCGACACGGGCCAAAAATCACGCTGCGTTCTCGACGCTTGAACGATCCATCATGGGCTCCGCCGGTGATCCAATCACGCGCGGAGAAAACAAGGATCCGCGCCGAATCCCCCTTGTATGCGACCGACGGGCTCGGTTTCTGCCCCAGCAAGACTTAAGACCCACTGTCGTTTGCAAAGCGCTCCAACAGACGGCGCAGATAGTCGCGTTCCGCTTCGGGCCGGCGTGGGTCCTGCGCGCGGCGGCGTACATCGTCAAGGATTTCGCGCGCCCGCTGGCGATCCATCTCTTCCGGCACAGCGGTTTCTTCCCCTTCGCCCGAACCGCCGACGGCGCGACCGAGCGGATCGCGCGGGCCGCCTTGGCGCCCTGCCTGTCCGCGACCGCCTTCCCGCTCCAAGCCCAAACGCTCCAGGCTTTGGCGCAAGCGACGCAGCGCCTCATCCTGAGCCGCACCGGCGGTTTCGGTATTGCCATCGCGCAGCGCGCCCTCGGCGTTGCGCATGGCGCGTTCGGCTTCGCGCAAGGCCCGGCCAGCGCCGCTGCCCTCGCGCAGGCCCTTTTGTTGGCGGGCGATTTCGTCGGCGAGAGCGCCTTGGCGTTCAGCCAGTTCCATCGCCGAGCGGCCTGATCGGCCCTGACCTTGACCCTGACTTTGGCCTTGACCTTCACTCTGTTGGCCGCCTTGACCGTCGCGCCCGGCGCCATCCTGGCCACCCTGACCCTCGCCGTTCTCTCCGCCCTGTTCGCCCTCCCGAGCGGTCTCATCGCGCAGCGCCCGTTGCGAGCCGATCGCATCGTTTAGGCCTTTTGCCTGCAGGTCGGGCTGGGCCTCTGTCCCGCGCGTTTCGCTTTGTTGCAGCCCCGGGCCTTCGCCAAGTTGCACCGAAAGATTGTCCAGCATCTGCGACAATTGCTGCAGCAGGCGCTCGGCGGCGTTCAGATCGCCCGCGTCAGCCATGCGCTGCATATCCTCCAGTATTCTATCCAAATCACTTTGCTGCAAAGGCGGGCGGTCTTCGGTCGTGTCGTCCTGGTTTTGGGCGGTGCGCCCCTGCGCCAACGCCTCAGCGGTGAGGTGGTCCAGATAATCGCGCATGGCCGCGCGAAGGTCCGCCATCAGCTGTGCCATCTCTTCGGGACTTGCGCCGCGCTTTAGTGCATCGGCCACGCGCTGACGGGCGGCTTCAAGAGTTGTGCGCGCATCCGCGCTGTCGCCATACTCCGCCATAAGCGCCACCTGCCAAAGCCGGTCTGCCGCCTCTGTGGTTTCTTCGATCGAGCCAGCCCGGCTCAACGCTGCGCGGGCATACTGAAAGCCGGTCCAGAGTGCTGTATCGGGGAAGGTCGCGCGGTCGGGCAGCATGGTGACGGAGTCGATCAGGCGCGCGGCGCGCTGGATCGCACGCGGCGCCCGCAGCAGATTGGGGCGATTGGGCTCGGGCGTCAGCCCGCCGTCATCCACCGGCCGTTCAAACGCCAGCCCCGGCAGCAGCGGCGCCGGCGCATAGCCGCGGCGCTCATACAAGATCAGCTTGCGGATTTCGATCGCCGCCAGCGCCATGGTCTGCGTGAATGGCTTTTCCGGCAACGTCATGCGCTCTGGCGGGCTGAGGCCCTCTTGGCCCAACGCATCGCGCGCGACAAGCCGCGCCTCCACTTCCATGCCGGCATAAGGGTGCTCATACAGCAGCAGATCGGCCGCACCCTCCGCATCCCGCGGCGCCCCGCCCGGCGCTGTCAGGGCGGTGTCGATCGCTTTGGCCCCGATCAGGCCCGGCGGCGGCTGCAACGGCCGAACGCGCAAAAAGACGTCATTGACGCCGTAATCGTCCGTCGCGGTCCAACTGAACGCAATGCGTTTCGCCGGGCGGACCGGGGGCGGCTTGTTGAAGGCGATAGTCGGGGCGGCATCCGCGGCGGGCGTGATGGTCCAGCGCGCTTTGGTGTGGAAGCGCACGATGGACAATCGGCCGCCTTCAGGGATTTTTAGACGCGCTTCATAGGCGCCGTCCCCGGCGATGGTAAAGGCGGCGCTCTGCCGGCCAGCGGCGCCCTCAAAAACCAGATCCGGCGGCCCTTTCGGCCCCGTCACCCGCACGACCGCTTCCACCGATGGCGGGGTTTCGACTGTCTGGCCCAGGCGATCCGACAGGGCGACGGCGGCCGCACCGGTATAGTCTGCAGGCTGCGCCCACGCCTCGATCATCATGGGCAGATCGCCGGCCAGAACGCCAGGATCAGGCCCCACGCTGCGCGCGAGGCGATCAACCATCGGTTGCGGCCCGGCCGTCCACCAGCCCCAGCCGAGTGCTGCCGCCAACAGGACCGGCAAAACAAAGCGCGCCCGGTAGGGATCAATCCAGCTCCAATCTGGCCGCGGCCCTTTGGCGCGGGCGCTGGCCGCGCGGGCGCGGGCGTCGCCCTGGGCGTGCTTCCATAGCGCGAGCGCCACGGGATCAAGGCGGCTTGGTTGGTCGTCCAGCGCATCAAAGGTTGCGGCGTCGAGATTGGAGTCGCGCGCCAGCCTTTGCCGGGTTTCCTCCGCCGTGATTGGTTTATGTCGGCGCCAGGCGCGCCAGGCGAGAAAGGCAGCGCCCAGCCAGAATATGCAGGCGGCCAGGGCCTCCGAATAGGGGCCCAGCGTCTCAAAGGCCCCCGCAACAGCAAGGCCGGCCCATACAAGCCCGGCCGCCGCCAAAGGCGCCGCTGCCGCCGTCACACGCTCGATCCGCAGCGCCGCGCGGGCGCGCCGGAGTTGCCGGTCGATCAAAGCAAGGGCGTCGGCGTGGCGCATCAACTCCTATCCATAAGAAATCCCCTCCACGAGGGAAACGGACAAACCGGTCAAAACCAGGGCGGCGCTTGTTCCAGCGCCATCTGCTCCTCCACCGGCCATGGCCGCCGCACGACCGCGAATCGATCGTTGTCGACCAGCACCTCCGCCGGCAAGGTTCGGGCGTTATAGGTCGAGGACATCACCGCCCCGTAAGCGCCCGCCGTCATCAGCGCCACAAGATCACCCGGCGCCACTTCCGGCAGCGGGCGATTACGAGCGAAAGTATCGCCGGTTTCGCAAACCGGCCCGACAATGTCGGTTTCGACGAGGCGTCCCGTCGCAGCCTGCCGGACGGGCACGATGTCGTGGTAGGCGTCATACATGGCCGGGCGGATAAGATCATTCAGACCCGCATCCAGCACCAAAATGCGGCGGTCCGGCCGCGACTGGTAGCGCAACGCCCGCGACACCAGCACACCGGCATTGGCCGCAATCAGCCGGCCCGGTTCGAATGCCAGATGCACATCAAGGCCCGCAAACGCCGCATTGACCAGAGCGGCGTAAGCCGATGGACTTGGCGGTTCAGGCTCATTGAAATAGGGCACGCCGAGGCCCCCGCCGAGATCAAGGCGGCTGACATGCAAGCCTTTGGCGATCAGCGTCTCCGCGCTCGCCCGCATCACCTTGAAGCCGGCTTCGAGCAGGGTGAGATCCTTGATCTGGCTGCCGATATGGACGGCCAAACCAACCGGATTGAGATGCGGATGAAAATGCGCTTCCGCATAAAGGCGCGTGGCCTCCGAAACCGAAACGCCAAATTTTGCGGCAGCGCCCCCGGTCTGGATTTTATCATGCCCGCCGGCGCCGCCGACATCGGGATTGATGCGAATGGCGAGGGCGGGTTTGGCGCGTTTGTCGCGTGCAATGTCGGCTAGCAGCGCCATTTCTGCGGGACTCTCCACATTGATCTGATGCACGCCGACATCGATCGCAAACGCCAGTTCTTCGGCCGTTTTCCCAACACCGGAGAAGATGATTTTTTCCGCGGAAATTCCGGCTGCGCGGGCACGTTTGATTTCCCCGGCTGACACCGTGTCAGCGCCAGCGCCTTCACGCGCGATCGTTGCGAGAACGGCAAGATTGGCGTTCGCTTTCACCGCAAACGCGATCAACGGATCACGGTCTGCGAAGGCGTGGCGAAAGACCCGCACATGTCGACGCAAGGTGGAGCTGGAATAGACGTAAGCTGGCGTGCCTACCGTGTTGGCGATCTCGGCCAGGCTGACGTCTTCGCAAAACAAAACGCCGTCGCGGTACTGGAAATGGTTCATGCGCCTTGCGTGACACGCGCGCGCGCGGCTCGCAAGTTTTTTGAAGCACGCGAAATAGGGGCGAAAGCGGCCGCTTTTATGGGGCTCACCGGTGGGAAAAGCCGCCCCATCCGCAGGTGCGCGCGCAGGGCGTTGTCAATGCGCGGCTCAAACTCACTTCGGGGCCGGCGCGGGGGCGGTGGCGTCAGCCTTCTTTTTCTGCTCGGCTTCCGCTTTTGCTTTTTGTTGCGCTTCATAGTCGGTGCGGTCTTCCCACAAGATCGGGGCCGGGCGCTCCAAGCCGCCACGATAACCGCATGCCGCCACACTCGCAGCGATCAGCATCGCCAGAACCATGCGCTTCATCATGCTTCGCTCTCCTGTTCTGATGACGCTGCAAATACCGCCCGCCAGCGCGCAATCTGGGCGCGCACCTGGGCCGGCGCAGTGCCGCCAACGCTTGATCGGCTGTCGACGCTGGCGGCGACATCCAACAATCGACGTGCGTCTTCGGTGATGCGCGGTTCGATCGCCTGCAACTCGGCCAAGGGCAGTGTGCGCAGCGATGTCAAACCCCGCGCCTCCGCGCTTTTCACCACCGCGCCCGTCACGTGATGCGCCTCGCGGAACGGCATGTTCAACGTCCTCACCAGCCAATCCGCCAAATCAGTGGCGGTGGAAAATCCGCGGTCGGCTGCGCCCGCCAAAACCACACGATCAAACTGGATCGTCGCCATCATGCCCGTCATCGCGCCAAGACACAGGTCCAGTGCATCAAAGGCTTCAAAAGTCAGGGCTTTGTCGTCCTGCATGTCTTTGGCATAGGTCAGCGGCAAGCCGGCCATGATCGCGGTAAGTGCGGCAAGATTGGCGCTGATCCGCTTCGTCTTGGCGCGGATCAATTCGGCGGCATCGGGATTGCGCTTTTGCGGCATGATGGACGATCCCGTCGACCAATCATCCGCCAGGCGCGCAAAGCCAAAGTGCGGGCTGGTCCACAACACGATTTCCTCCGCCAGCCGCGATAAGGTCACACCGGCGATCGAGGCTGCACTCAAGGCCTGCAGCGCAAAATCGCGCGACCCTACGGCATCCATGGAATTGGCGGCG
>JBIKVO010000248.1:0-5030 GCA_044356795.1 Caulobacterales bacterium | reverse complement strand
CCCACCGGGTCTCGGCGCAGCCGAGACGCGCGATTTTTGGACGCCGTCTTTTCAACCTGCGGCTTCGATCAACGCCATTTCTTTTTGGGCAGCAGATCGACAAAGGCGCTCAGCGCCATGCCGCGCTGTGCCGCCCGCTCTTGCAAGAAGGCAAGCATCGCCGGTTCAAGCTGGATCGGCGCCACAAACGCTGCGTCTGGGCGGTAAAACTTCCCACGTAAGCCTAAAGAAAAATCAATGTCCGGGTCGTCAGCGTGGGTCATTGTCATATTGCTTTCGCTCGTTACGCGTTGGGCGACGGGCAGAAATGATGCGAATGATGGCTGCAGTGTCGCTGATTGCGGTGTGCGTGTGAACCACCAGACGCAAACCGGCGCTCGCCGCTCCAATTGTCTCCCATCGCTCTGCCCCGGCGGGCGCAGTTTGATCCAATACGGAGAGCGCCAAAGGATCGCCAAACACCGACATCGAAGCCTCGAACGGAACGCCGTGTTTCGCCGCATGCGCCATCGCCTTGGCGGGGTCCCAATCGAAGAGGATGCGGTTGGTCATGATCACCCAAGGCTCAGTCTAGGCGCGGCGACAGGATTTGGTCACGCCACTCGCGCGATGAGCGCCCCCGCCCACGCCTCCAACGCCGCACGCTTCTTCCGCAAATGCGCATTGCGATCCCACACCCGGCTCACCGCCGAGCCGACCAGATGCGCGATCACGCGCTCGGCGATTTGATCGGCCACGCCCACCCGCGCGCTCGTCATCATCGTGCGCCCGGTGCGGGGCAAATCGTGCGGGCCGGCATGGGCGATGCCGGTGAGCTTGCAGGCCTGCGCCATGGCGCGGGTGAGGCGTTTGCCGTCGAGCGGGGCTGTCCCGCCGCGTTCGGGAAAGGCGATGGCGCCGCCTGCGCGGGGGAGGGCGTCTTGGAAGCGCTCCATCGCGGCACGGCGCGGGCGCGTTTGCCCTTCATCCGCTCGGCCGGGATGATCCAAAGCGTCTCGCGCCAATTGAAGTCTTCGGCGCGGGCGCCGACCACTTCGCCGGCGCGCTGCGGGGTTAAGAGGCAAAGTTGCAATGCGGTGCGGTGGCGACGGCTGGGGAGACGCCGTTGATCGCGCGTTCTCCCGCCTTCTGGCCGGGCGCAAGACCAAGGCCCGTGTTGGCGAAGGCGGTTTCCAGACAGGCCCAGAGCGTGCGGATGTCTTCTTCCGTCAACACCCGTGCGCGCGAAACTTCCGGCAACATCGGCTCAATGCCAAGCGCGGGGGTCGCCTTAATCAGGTCGCCCTTCAGGGCCTAGTGCAGCACCTGGCGGATGACCGTTTGGGTGCGGTTGGCGGTGGTGTGGCCGATGTCATCGCCGGTCTTCTCGATCAATGCGATAATCTCGGCGCGGCGGATGTCGGCGAAGCGTCGGGCGCCGAGGCGTGGCAGTATGACCATTGGCAGCAGCCAATTCTCATAGGCCAATGTCCGCGGCCATTTGCGCCGAACGGCGTCGTGTGCGTAAGCCTCGGCCAGGGCCTCAAACGTCTCGTGCTTGGGCTACTTCTCGGCCAGGATCGCCGCCTGCTTTGACGCCACCGGATCGATGCGCTGCACCGTCAGGGCATTAAGCATGTCAATCGCCTTGGGTCCCGCGGCCACAAGCGTGATCAAGCGCGCACCGCCGATCGCCGCCGCGCCGGCCGTCTTGACGATAGCGCAACACGTCACTCTTTGCCCCGGCCGGCGTGACCCGCAGAAACAGCCCCTTCACCGCGTGATCGGCGATCCTTTGCTTGACGCCCGTTGCCGCGGCATCGTTCACGACACGCTGCATGAGGCGGCCAGAGCCATCTTCCCGATCCGACGTCTGAGACGCCGACCATGACGGGGTGGTGGTCGCACAATCGTCGATTGGGGCGCGGTGGGGCGCGAAAAACGCCCCTCAGTTTTGAAAATGTCCTTCAGACGTCAAGTCATGACACGCTTTCTGGGCCCCGCAAGCGCCCCAATTCCGCACCGGTCTTGGTTGGTTTTGGTCTGTTTCCATCCGTTTTGTCGTGTTTCCAGATGCGGCGTCCCACAATGAATGTATGCCATTTCATGCCGACAAAACCAGATGGCTGCAGAACCGGCCAAATCGCTTTTTCGATCAAGGACTGGGGCTCGTGGGGTGCGATCCCGCCGCTCCGACCAAGGCTACATCACAGGCTCGCGGCGCGGACTTTGCCGCAAGGCGTCGAGCAAGGTCGCCATCGCTGCGATCGGCGCGCGCCAGCACCGCGGCGTCGACTGCCGGAAAAGCCGCATCGTTGGATACCAGGGCGTCGGCGCGATTGCGGCCGACAAAGACGACCCCCAACGCCAATCCGGTGCAAATTGCAGCAGCGTCCACACCGGTTTGCCCATCGCACCGGCGACATGGGCGATTGACGTGTCGACGGTGATCAGCAGATCCAGCGCCGAGAGCGCGGCCGCCGTGTCGCCCCAGTCGTTCAGTGATGGCCCAAGGTCAGTGATCAGCGGGCCCATCCAATCGCGCGCGATTTGGCCGGCCGCTTCGCCCTTCTGCAGTGCAAAGAACGCCACATCGCCCTGCGCCAAGAGGGGGGCGAAATCGGCAAGACGGGCGCTGCGCAAATAGTCCTGTGGATGGCCCGGCGCGCCGGCCCAAACGAGCCCGACCTTAAGGCCAGCGCCAGACATGGCCGAAGGCGCAGCCCGGCCGGCAGGCGCATGGACATAGGGCGCGCTTGGCCCTGCCATGGGCGCCCGCAATGCCAATGGCGCCGACAGCAACGGCGCCCATAGATCAAACCCACCGTCAGAGACGGTTGGTGCAAATGTCACCCCGCGCGGCAATGTCGTGAACAGGGGCGCCAGATCGGCGCTGAGATGCAAAATCGCTTCACCCCCGCGCGCCGCAATCTCCCATGCTGCGCGGGCAAACTGCACGGTATCGCCCACGCCCTGTTCCCCGATCAACAGAATGCGTTTGCCGGCAACAGGCTCGCCGCGCCAACGCGGTTTTTGCAGTGTCGGCAAGCGCAGAAAATCAATCTCAAAGCGATGTTCGTAGGCTGTCCAAGCGGCAAGACAGGGGGCCTTCAGCAACAAAGTCCGCGCGCGCAGGATGCGCAGGTCCAGATCGGGCTGCGCACGGGCGAGGGCGTCGAGGCGCGCGTCGGCCTCGTCGAGGGCGCCCATCGAAATCAGGGCTTCGATCAGCGCGCAGGCGACGCTGGGATCGTCCTTGTCGGCAGCGAAGGCTTCCCGCGCAACATCCAGGGCGCGCTGATACTGGCCGTCGCATTCCAGCGCGCGCGCCAGGATTGCTTGCGCCAAGGCGGTGGGACGCAGGCCGCCCAAGCGCATAGCCGCGCTGACGGCGGCCGGGCCGCGACGTTTATGGATCAGCGTTTCGGCCATCGCCTGCCAGGCGTTGGCGTCCTGTGGGCGCGCGTTGCACCAAGCCTGCGCCAGCGCCATCGCCTCGCTGTGCCGACGCTGAATCCGCAACGCCGCGATCAGATTGCCGGTGGCGCCGCCGTCGAACGGGCGCGCTGCGTGTGCGCGATGAAACAGCGCCATCGCTTCGTCAAAGCGGCGCTCTGCACGGCGCAAAACCGCGAGATTATTCAGCGCGTCAGCATCATGAGGCGCAATCGCCAATACCGCTTCCAAGGTGCGCGCGGCGTCTCCCGGCGCGCCGGACAGGGCCTGCGCAGCAGCCAGCGAAACCAGGATCGCGGGCTGGTTGGGAAAGTGCTGTGCTAAACGCTCCAACGCCGCGCAGGCGGCGCGCGCGTCGGTGGCGGTAAGGGCGATGGCGCTTTTCAGCGCGGCGTTGGCGGCGGCTTCAGCCGCGCGGAGGGCGCTCATATGGAGGACGGTGTGCTGCGCCGGTTAAGGTTCGGTTGCCTTCATCGGCGGTGATCAAGATCACGCGCTGCGTCTTAGCGCCTCTAGGGCCTGCGCCTGAGCGCGCACAAAATCGAGGCCCGCTGCGCGGGCGGCCTGGGCCGCGTCGTGCAGGGCGCCAGCGTCATTGGCGATGGGGGTGGCAAAGCGTGCGGGGGTTTTGGCGCCAAACAGCGCGTCCTGCTGGCGGCGCGCGGCCAACAGCCAAGCGTCCGTCATGGTGCGGCCCATGGTCATTGCGAGGCGGATTTGCGTTGCGGCCATGTCCTGATAGGCGCGGCCCACGGTGGCGGTCATTGCGGCGAGCGGGGCGAAAGGGGCCAGCACAAATGCCGATGGGTCGGCTGCGGGGGGCGCTGCAGGCGGGGTGGCTTCGGTCATGGTCGTTTCCCCTTACGATGGTTGTCGTGATGATGGTTGTCGTGATGATGGTTGTCGTGATGATAGTTGTCGTGATGATGGTTGTCGTGATGATGGCTGCCGTGAGCCTTGTGGGCGACATTACGGTTGGAGGACCCCGCGGCGACCGCCAATGCGGGAAAACGCGCCAACCCGTCACATCGTCACGCCGTCAGATCGTCACCGCGCATCAGCATTGCGGGCGAGGCCGATTGGAACGACTGCACAAACAGCGCTGCACACCTCAAAACAGCAACACCCGACAAGGAATGCACCTATCACGCGAGGGCCGCGGCGTCGCGCGGAAACGGTCAAGACGGAGTTAACAGACGCGTCATCGCGCCGGTTTGCGCGCGGCAGAAACAGCAATGGCGACGCAGACTTGCGCGGGCAAAGTCGTTGCGATGCCGCATCGATTGCGACAGTCTGCCGCACTTGGGCGCGCCGCCGCGGTCAAGCGCGCTCGACACCGACCCGCACTCATCGTAACCGCGCGGTCATGACTGATGCGATCGCGGGCCGCTCCCTGCCGGCCATGCGCGGTTTTGCCACCGCGCTTCTGGGGCTAGTGGCGTTGATCTATATCGGCGCGAAAAGCCAGGAGGCTGCCCATCCGGCTTGGGGATTTTTGCGCGCCTTTGCGGAAGCGGCGCTGGTGGGCGGGTTGGCCGATTGGTTTGCGGTGACAGCCCTGTTTCGCCGGCCGTTGGGGCTGCCGATCCCGCACA
>JBIKVO010000225.1:0-5339 GCA_044356795.1 Caulobacterales bacterium | reverse complement strand
CCAGCGCTGCCGTTGCGTACCGCAAGGCAAGCTTAACCGTCCTGCGCCGCTCCCGTGCATCGCAAAGGAGGCTCTCTTGGAATCGCGCGCCATCTTGGGTGAACAGGCGCCGCGCCGCGGCGGGCGCACTCCACAACATCAGCACGGGAAAATCGGTCGCTGCGAAACCGTTCAATACCGCCGCGTCTTCCTCGACTGTGGAGGCATGCGACGGGTCTTGCACCTCGTCGCGGAGGCGCGCGACATCCAGCGCAGCTTGCGCCAAAGCTGTGCCGGCTTTGTCGTGCCGACGCTCAGCAAACCGCAGGGCGTTTTCACAAAAGCGCGGCGTTGGCGTCATGGCCCAGGGGCGCGCCGCGCACGACCTGAGGCGCTGAAGTGCATCACCATCACCAATGTCACCCAGCGCCGCCTGCTGCAACGCGCCAAGCGCGGCGACCGTGCGCGCCCTCACCCCATCCTGAGGTAGAAGGGCTTTCAGCGTCGCCGGAGCGATCCAGGCATATCGAAAATGGATCGGCGTCGTCACGCACGCCGACCAAGGACGCCGCTCGCCACCCAGGCTTGCGCTTCGCGCAAGCAGAGCCCGGTGAAGTCCAGCGTCCACAGCAACAGCGCTGCGTCGCCGTCATTAAAGACTCCATCGATTTGAGCGGGAACCGCGCCCAGCGCGACCGCCATTGCATCCTGGCCCGCACCTTCCGGCGACAGAACGGCGAACTGCCACCGAAGGACCAGCGGCAAAAGCGTCACAAGGCGGGCGTCGCCATGGGCGGCTTGAAATGTGAAGTATCCCACAAGCGCTGCGGATGACGGTGCTAAGGGATTGCGGGATAGTGCATGCTGCAACGCGATTTCGCTGCCGAACATGTCCACCAGTGCGTCACGGGCTGCGCTCTCTGCGCCGATTCCGGCGTCGAGTTCTTCCAGCCAAAAACGAGCGGACGCACCCTCGCCATTAGTCATATGGCGATCGATTGCGGCCAGAACACCATTGCGAAAGCGTTGCCCACGTTGCCACGCATCGAGAGCGGCAAGCTTGTCGATTTCTAGGGCGATGGTGGGTTCAGAGATCTGTGAGCGTTGCTCCTCTGTGAAGGTGCTCGCCCAGCTCAACACATGGTCGGATCTGTGGGTGAGATGGTCGATCAATTTCTGCGCAATCAAGCGAAGGCCTCCTGTGTCTGACTGTGTCGCTCGACCCCGGGCGACATCGCGGCGGTGGGCGTGAGCTTGATCAAGACGAGGCCGAGCGCAATCATCGCCTCAATATAGCCGCGCGCCTCGCCAGGGGCTCGTTCCCTCGCGTTTGCGTGTAGATGCGCTTTCCAGACGCGGGGAGTTTCATCACGGGCTAAAGCGACAATATCTTCGGGCAGATCAAGACTATGGAGGGCCGTGGTCACGCGGACGACGCCCGGTTGCATCGCCATAAGAGCATGAGGCAGAAACTGGAATGCGAACGCGGTTTCGTCGGTTTCGGGCAGCGCGCTGCGCCAGACGAATTCCTTGGCGGCATGGGCGCGCGCATACAGCACCGCATACTCGCCCTGCATCGGCCACACGGGATCAGGCGCTGCGTGCCACCGCTGAAAGCGGGCCTTCAGCGCAGGCAAAAAGTCTTCTTCTACCAATCGAGCCGCGCCGGCGGCGCTGACGCCGCGTGTATTCTCCCATTGGTCGCCGCTGAAGCCGATGATGAAATCACCATCAAGGGCGTCCGGCTTCAGCGCAATCCCAAACGCTTCGCGCCGATCAAAATAGGGCGTGCGCATTTCCAAACCGAACGGATGCAGATCGAAACTCACGCCTGGCGCATCAATGGCGTTGGCGTTGTCCAACAGGAACGCCAACGTCTCACGCATCTGATGTTCCTGTTCTTCTGGCAAGCCGAACATGGAGAACAAATGGAAGTCGATCCCCGCAGCCCGGCACGCAGCAAGCACCGCGGGCGCCCGCGCGATGTTCACACCCTTGTCCATGTGGTCGATCATCGCCTGGGAGGCAGACTCCAATCCAAAGTAGATTTTCTTCATACCAAAGCCGGCGATTCGCTTACACGTCGCTTCGTCGAATCCTGGCTCTAGACGCGCATAGCCGGTGAAGGCGAACGGGCCGGGACGAGCCTCGAAGGCATCCGCCAATTGCAGCAAAAGGCGCGGAGAAAGCGCTTCGTCCGTTATGGAGAACGCCGTCGCGCCGTGGCGCTCGTAAAGGCGATGCACATCGTCCACGATGGTTGCAGCGGGCCGGACGCGATAGGCCTTTTTTGACACGTGATTGATAAAGGGAATGTCGCAGAACTTGCAGCGATTGAAATAGCAGCCTTTGCCGGTCAGAATCGGCAATACCGGCTCCGGCGTCAGATAGCGGTCAAGCGGCAAACCGGAAAAGTCCGGCGTCGGCAGGCACGCCACATCTTCGACCCGCACAGGCCCGGTGATGATGCGATCGCCCTGCACTGCAACGATGTTGGGCACAGTGGACAAATCGTCGCCGTTTGCCTGCGCACGCGCCAAGGCCACAAGCGCGGTCTCGCCTTCATAACCGATGACCGCGTCACAGAATGTGTCGAAAAAAGCGCGCCGCTGCGGGAGTGTATCAACGAACTTCGTGATCAAGGCGCCGCCCAACACGACGCACGCCCCTGCAGCCTTCAAGCGCCTCGCTAAAGACAGGCCCGGTACAATCTGCTGATAGTTCGTCAAGGTGATCCCAACGAGATCGCGGGGGAAAATCGCGTCGAGAATGCCCGTCCCCGCACCCCAGAACAGATCATGATCACGGCCGATTTTCAGCAGATCGTTGAGCTTCTCTGGATTAAGACCCTCGACCTCATAGCGAATGGGCGTCAGCGCACAGTCAATCCCTCCCCAAGCGACACCCGCGCAGAACAGTAAGTCCGACAGCGCCAATCGCGCCGCGGCGAGCGTGCCCGCATCGTAAAAGTCGACACCGCGCAAGGCGGCGAGCGCACCGGGCGCGGCCGCCATCAAGCTCTCCGCAAGCACCGCTGCCCGCCACACTTTTGGGCTGGCATCTCTAGACAATCGCGCCGCGAGCGCCGCTTGCATTGTCGCCAGGGTCGCTGGCCGCGCGAGATCTTCAAACGCCAAAACATTGGCGTCGATCATCTCGACCGCGATCCCCTGCCCTCGGGCAAACGCCGCCAGCGACGGCAGCGCCAGCTGCGGCGCCCGGGGATCGCCGAACGGTGGATAGATCAAGACAAGGCGCACGCGGCACTCCTGAGGGCGATGTTGCCAAGGGCTGCTCAAGGCCTGTACGTCTATGGCATGGGCGCAGAAGACATCCAAGCGCATGACTATTTGCCAATCGAACGCTTCTCCTTGGGCGTGGCGCGGCTATCATGGCATGGGCAATCCTTAGAGGCGCCGATCGTCGACGGCTGGATGGAAGTGCATCGCGTGGTGCTTTCAGCGCCTAATCTTGACCAGGAGCGCGCCCTGTGGCGCGCCCTCTCGGCTCTGGCTGACGACGCGGCCTCACCATGGTGGTTTGTGCGCAAGGCGCCCGGATTGAAAATCCGCCGACGCGTGGGCGCGGATGCGGGCCAAGCGGCGCTATTTCTGGGTCGGATCGCGGCGCTTCCGGGCGCATTCTTGGGCGAAACACGGATTGGCGGCTATTTTGATCAAGTGGAGTTGCGCCCGCTTGCGTTTCGTGACGATTGCGATGACTGGCTGCATGCCGCCGCGCGCGCGTATGGTCACGCAGCGCAGGGCGCGACCGTCGGGCCGGAGGCGTGGTGCGCCTTGCTGATCGCGCTGTCACGGCGGCTGTTGGGCGATGACTGGATTGGGTATGAAGCGCTGTCCCGGTTGGAGCGCTTGCGCGCACCCTTCTTGGGCGTCATGGACAGCCCCATAGCAACGTTTGATCCAGCGGTTTTGGAAAGCACCATACCCGCCCCAAAGGCTTTGGGATTTGAAACATCGGTCGCCTGTCTGCAGACACTCAATCTGATTTTCAACATGTGGGGCCTTGACGGCGTCGGGCAGGCGCAAGCTTTAACCGGGGCCCGCGCAGCGCTGAAACCAGCGCTTTTAACGCCATGATGGGCGATGTCAGGGCAGTGGCCGCTCGCCTTGGCGCGCGGGTGGTCTGGAACGATCAAACCCCGTACGGCACGGCGGTGTCTGGGCGACTGACGAAGACTATTCGTGAACAGCTTCACCCTGAAACCACCGCCCTGTTGATGCGCGCGGCCGCACAGGCGCCCGCGGAAAGGGTCCTCGCTCCCATTGCAGAGATTGCGGCCTGCGTGCGCGAGGAACGCCGCCGATTACGCTATCGCCGGTTCACTCAAGACCCGCTGTTTTGGCGGCCGGACGCCGCCGCCTGCGTGCCGAGCGCCGTGGTTTTGACTTGCGACGACGCTGACTGCGATCTGGTGTACAGTGCGGCTTCAGGCGCCTTGGCATCAGTCCGAGCGGCCCTTGCCGGCATGCCCACGACCGGTCCCTTTGAGACTTGGATGGGGCGCCTGGCGGAAGATTTGGCGGCTACGCCGTCAATCATCCCTCATGGCCCCACTGCACCGCTGATGATCGGGCATGCCTGCGTGAGCTTAAGCGACGGCGTTGTGCGCCTGTGGACGGATCCGTTTTTGCGCCCGAAATCGATCAGATACGCCCCGGGTCGCCAGCCCCTGCTGCCCAGCGATTTCCCGGACACCCGCCATGTGGTGCTGATCACGCATAGTCATCAAGATCACTTTGACCCAGGCAGCCTGCTGCGCTTCCCCGCCGATACGGTCATTGTGACCGCTACAGGCGGCGGTGAGACACCGTTGACGGTCGATGTGGCGACGCGGGCGCGCCAATTGGGCTTTACCGATGTGCGCACCCTCGCGTGGGGCGAGCACCTGACGCTCGGCGAATTTGAAATTCGCGCGTTTCCGTTCTGCGGCGAGCAGCCGTTAGGCTATGGCGCTCGCCCGGACCGCTCCGATCGCAATGTCGGCGCCTTTTATCATGTCGCCGATGAGCGAGGGCGAACGTTCCTATTCCTCGCCGATGGCGGCGGCGATCCCATGGCGTCCTGCGATCAGTGGGCCCGCGAGATCCACAGCGCCGTCGGTGCGGTGGACGTTGTGTTCGCCAATCATCGCACCTGGAAGCTGTTTCCGCCGCACTATCTGTTCACCTCTGTGCCGCAGTTTCTGCTCTACGCACCAGACGAAGAACTTTGCCGCCTGCAACAAATCATGATGAGCCCGGACGATTTGGGCCGGGTCGCGACGCTCTTGGCGGCACGTATTGTCGTTCCTTATGCGATGGGCGGGGCGCCATGGTTTTCAGAACTGGGTCTCGGCT
>JBIKVO010000010.1:0-18162 GCA_044356795.1 Caulobacterales bacterium | reverse complement strand
TGGGCCAAGGGTTCAAGCCGTTTGCCGGCCTGTTCGGTGATCAGCGCCGCGTGGGCGTTGGCAACGCGCAAAACCAAATCATTTTCCCGCACCGACAACGAGAAGTGGCGCACAAGATCGGCGCTGCGCCCGGAAATGTCCGCGCCCAAACGCATTGCCGCGCCCAGCGCCAGCGCGTGACGGCGCAAATCCTCCGTCAGCAGGATGTCATAGGCGGGCGCGCGCGGCAGTTGGCGGGTGTAGCGATGATGCACGCTGGCGGCGAGATAGGCGCGCTCGGCATGGCTGATCGCGGGGAACGGCGCGCGCAACACCAGATCAAACATGATGCCGCTGCGCTGATCGGGGTGCAGCGTGGCGCCGAGATCGGCCAGGCGACAGGCGGCTGCCCGCAGCACGCGGCACCGGTCGCTTGAAAAAGCGGGCGGTGCGGCTTCAAACACCGGCGAGATCAACGCGTCGAGCGCGGCGCCAAACAGGCGCGCGCGGCGCGTCAAACTGCCAAACGCTTCGGCCGCCGCCACCAAGGGATGCACCGCCAGTTCCCCAGCGCGCAGGCCGCCCATCAACAGCCCTTCGCGCAAGCCATACGCCGACAGCACCACGGTTTCGAATTGGCCCGCCCGAATCAGCCGCTCCAACACGACGGCCGCATAGGGCAAAGTTTCAGCGCGCTTGGCTGCGGCCTCCTCGAAACGCTCCAGGGATTTGCGGCTTTGCCGACGGATGAAGTCGGTGACCTTCAGCACCTCGGCGCGCGACATCTCATGATGATGGAGCACCGCCAGCGGATGCTGGCGCAACGCGATGTCAATCCGCCCTAAAGCGCGCCAGGCGCCGCCAACCGCATAGAAGGTTTTCACCGCGCCCGCCGCGGCCTTGAGAACATCCGAAGCCGCGAACGCCGCATCCGCTATGGCCGCCACGCGCGCGCCGTCAAACTCGCCCTGCATCAAAGCAAAAGGCCCCAAGGCGAAGGTTTCCCCAATACCGGGCCCAGCCGGATGCACAGGCGCCAATTCCAAACTCGACCCGCCAAGATCGCCCACCACGCCATGCGCGTCCGGCGCACCAGCCAGCAAGCCCAAAGCCGCAAGCCGCGCCTCTTCCCCGCCATCAATGCGGCGCAGATCAATGCCGGTTTCTGTGCGCACCCGCGCGATGAAGGCGGCGCCATCGACCGCCTCACGCACCGCCGCTGTGGCGACCGCATGCACCTCTGACACGCCCAACCCATCAAGCAACGCGCGAAACCGCGTCAGCGCGCGCATCGCCTGTTCGACGCCATCTGGCGACAGGCGCTTGCCTTCGCCCGCGCGCCGCCCAAGGCCGGCCATCACCTTTTCATTGAGGATCGGCGTCATCGCGCGCCCGATCAACCGATACACGACAAGGCGCACCGAGTTGGAGCCGACGTCAATGACGGCGGCTTCGCGCACTTTCGGGTCACTGGCAGCGTCCCCTGCGGCGGATGAACGCACGGCGCGCTCAGCTGTGTGTTGATCGCGGTCCCACATGATCAAAGGTTGGTGGTCCATCCCCCCTGAGCGCTTTCCCGCGGCCCGAGAGGCTGGGATTGCGCATGAAATAATCGTGGGCGCAGAAAGGATCAGCAAGATCGCTCACGTCAACCCTGTGGTAGGCGCCATCTGCATCCAAATACCAGCTTTGGCGCTCGTCGTTGAGATTTGCCACCATGATTTGGTCTAAGATCTGCTGATGCACGGTGGGATTGTCCACCGGGCACAGCACCTCAACCCGACGATCGAGATTGCGCGGCATCCAATCCGCCGACGAGACGAACACTTTCGCCTTGGCGTGCGGCATCGGCGCGCCGTCGCCAAACGCGACCATGCGGGCATGCTCCAAAAAGCGACCGACGATCGATTTGACGCGAATGGTTTGCGACAGCCCCGGCACGCCCGGCCGCAAACAGCAAATGCCGCGGATTACCAGATCAATGCGCACCCCCGCCTGACTTGCCCGATACAGCGCATCAATAATCACCGGATCGACGAGCGAATTGAGTTTGGCCCAGATTGATCCCGGCCGGCCCGCTTTCACATGCGCGATTTCGGCGTCAATCAGGTGCAACAGCGTTGATTTCAGGTTGATCGGTGAGATCGCAAGTTTTTCAAGCGCTGCCGGGCGGGCGTAACCGGTCACGAAATTGAACAGCCGCATGGCGTCCCGCCCCAGGGCGGGATCGGTCGTAAACAGCGACAGATCAGTGTAGATTCGCGCCGTGATCGGGTGATAATTGCCGGTGCCGAAATGGGTATAGATGCGCAGGCCCTCGGCCTCTTCGCGCACCACGAGGCTTACTTTGGCGTGGGTCTTGTAATCGATAAACCCGTACACGACGGAACAACCCGCGCGTTCCAGATCCCGCGCCCAGCGCAGATTGTTTTCTTCGTCGAACCGCGCCTTGATTTCCACCAGCGCGGTGACGTTTTTTCCCGCTTCGGCGGCCTCAATCAGCGCCGCAACAATCGGGGAATTGCGCGAGGTGCGGTACAATGTCTGTTTGATCGCCTTGACATGCGGATCGGCGGCGGCCTGCTGCAAGAACTGCACCACCACATCAAAACTTTCGAACGGATGATGCACCAGCATGTCTTTGCTGCGGATCGCGGCAAACACGTCGCCGCCATGGTCGCGCACGCGCTCAGGGTGGCGAGGCTCGTGCGGGGCAAATTGCAATTCGGGGCGATCATCGAGAATCAGTTTCGATAATTGCGCAAGGCCCAGCATGCCCTCCGCAATCACCACATCATGCGGATCGGCGCGGATTTCACTGATGATGAAGGCGCGCAAATCATCCGGCATCGCGGCGTCGAGCTTCAAGCGCACCACATCGCCCATGCGCCGCTGCTTCAACAGCGTTTGGAATTCGCGCACCAGATCTTCGGCCTCTTCCTCCAACTCTATGTCGCTGTCGCGCACGATGCGGAAGGCGCCTTTCGCGATCACATCATAATCGGGAAACAGCGCATCAAGATTGAGCGTGATCGCGTTCTCCAAGGCGATAAAGCGCCGGCGCAGGCGGCCATTCTCCATGCGTCCGCCATCGGGCAATTCCAGGAACCGCTCGGTTTGATTGGGGGCCGGGGCCAGCGCGCGCAAAAGACGCCCATCGCTGCGCCGCTTTAGCGTCATGGCGATCGCAAAGCCAAGATTGGGAATGAACGGAAACGGATGGGCGGGATCAATCGCCAACGGCGTCATCAGCGGAAACACGCGCTCCAGGAACAACTGGCGAAGAATGCGGCGATCATCGCCGTCAAGCTCTTTAGCGTCCAGCAGTTCAACCCCCTCGGCGCGCAACTCATCGCGCAGCCCGACCCAGATGCGCTGCTGCGCGCCCATCAGATCCAGCGTTTCCGCCGCCACCCGGTCGAACGCCTCGGCCGGCGTCAAGCCATCCTGGCTGCGGGTGCTGACGCCGGCTTTGATCTGCTCATGCAGGCCCGCCACGCGCACCATATAGAATTCATCCAGATTGTTGGCCGAGATCGACAAAAACCGCAGCCGCTCCATCAGCGGATGGGCCGGATTTTCCGCCTCCTCCAACACCCGCGCATTGAAGGCGAGCCAACTGGTCTCGCGGTTGATGAAGCGGGCGGGGCTGTCCATCGCGATCGTGGCGACCGCCTCACGCGCGGGCATGGAGCGCGCGGGCGCGCGCCGCCGCGATGGGCGTGCAGGTTCGCCTGCTTTGTCCGCATTCGGGGCTTTGTCCGGCCGCCCTTGATCCATGATATATGTTCCTCGTTTTCGTCCGTCGTGGTTTTCCGGGATCGGCGTCAGCCTGGCCCGACATTATCGGCGTCAGCCTGGCCCGACATCATCGGCGTCAGCCTGCCCGACATCGTCGGCCGCCGGATCCGGCGCCTGCGGCCGGATCAAGTGCAGCGCCCGCGCCGCCATCGCCACCGACACCGGCCGGGCGCCTTTCGACACCAGGGCGTCCAGCGCTTCGACCAGCCGATGCGCTTCAGGGTAAGTGCGCTCGGTGTGTTTCGCCAGATAATCCGCCGCCGCCGGATCGAGTTTCATGAACCGCAAGCGGCACAGGCGCGTGATCAGACCGGCCATGAAGGCTTCATCCGGGGCAGGCGCCAGGACGCGCGGCAGCGCTTCAAGCCGTGATTTCAGATCGCGCTTGGCCAGCGGCCACAGTTTCGGCAGGAAGCTTGACGCCAACAGCAGCCGGCGGCCCGGCATGTCTGCGCCATCCAGCAGGCGGAACAGGCCCGCCTCATCGGCCACCCGTTCGGCATCATCCATCGCCACCACGCCGCCGCCCTCGCTCCATAGCCGGTCCGGGTCGTCCAGCGGGGCCAGCGGGCTCAAGAGCCGGCCGCCCTCGGCCTCCAGAAAGGCGCGCACCAGATGGGTTTTTCCCCCGCCCTGCGGGGCCAGCACAATCAAGCCGCCGCGCGGCCATGGCGCATCGGCGCGGATCAGCGGCGCCAGCGCCGCCGCCATCTGCGACGACACCAACAATGTGCGCAGGCTGCGATCATCCCGGCTGTGGTGAAACAGGCGGCCTTGCTGGGTTCGTCCTGCCGCCGCATTGGGGGCCGCAGCGGGTGGGGATGCGGTCGCTTCAGATGTCATCGCCGCGCCCCTTCCCGCGCGCTGTCCATGGATCAGCGCCCGCGGGTGCGCAACACCAACCCGAAATTCGACGGCTCAAGCCCGACGCCATGGCGCACCAATTCCGCCGCCAATTGATCAACCGTCCCGGTGCTGGTGAACGACACCAGCGCCCCGCGGCGATTGATCGCCTCAATGCGCACATCCCGCACCATCGAATCTTCGGCTGCCTCCAGGCCGCGCTTGATCGCTGTCCAATCGCTCAACGTGTTGTACAGCACCGACAGGCTGACGCGCTCTGCGGTTGGCGCAGTGGGCGCTCCACCGCTGGACAACAGGGCGCGATATTCGGTTTGCACCTGCCCGTTGGCCTGCGCGGCCAGACGACGGAACGCCTCCTCAAGACCGGCGCCCCCGCCGCGCACGGGCGCAGTAACGCGGCCACGATCACGGCGGAAGCCGTTGGGGCCAACTTCTGTCAAGGTCGCCGACACCGAATCAGACCCCCACATCGCCTGCACGAAGATCGCCGTGGGCGCGCCCGCATTGGCGGCGGCGCTGGCGGCCAATGTCCAATCCGGCGCGCCAATGATCGTGCCCGGCGCAATCGACAGCGGGCGCAATTCCTGCGCAAAGCCGCCCTGCTCCCAGGCGTTGCGCCACGCGGTGAGTTGGGAGGGCGTGGCATTGGCGATGGTTGGCACAATCAGCATTGGCTGGCCGCGCTGGTCGATCACGGTCAAGCCCATGGCCTGGAACGCGCGGCGCACCGGTTCGCCCCGGAAAGTCACGGTGAACAGACCGACATAGCGGGTGCCGGAGCGGCGCTCCTCCTCCACAGTGATGGACGCGACGAGTTGATCCAAAAGCTGCGGCGTCGCCCCCGCCGCCGATCCATCAGCCGCCGCGCCATCCGTGATTCGCGCTTTCAGTCGCTGCCATGCATCGGCTGGGGCCTGCTCGAACGCCTGATCGCGGGCCTGGGTGGCGTTCTGACTTGAGACATCAACCCGCACCCCCGACACCACATACTGCGTCGGCGACGTTTGGGCGCTTGCCGAAGCGGATGCGAACGCGCACAAGGCGGCCAAGCCAAGTGCGAGGCCGGACGCGACCCTGCGCCGGGGGCCGCCCAAGACATCGCCCAGCCAGGCGCCGAACATGGCGCCAAGCGATTGCTGGATGGGTTGCGCCCGGTGCGTCATCGCGCGAAGTCCTTGCATCGATTTGTGTCCGGTTTGAGGTCGACGCAGAATGCCTGCCCGGCCTGTCCCCGGCGCCTGCATAATCTTGAGGGACGCCTCACGGCAAGCCATGAGCCAAAACCCAACTGACGATGACGCCCCGCTGACCTATGCCGACGCTGGCGTCGACATCGACGAGGGCGAGCGCCTGGTGGCGCTGATCAAGCCCGCCGCCAAGGCCACCGCCCGCCCCGGCGCCCGCGCGGGGCTTGGCGGTTTTGCCGCCGAGTTGGATCTGCGCGCCGCCGGTTATGCCGATCCGATCGTGTTGGCCACCACCGACGGGGTCGGCACGAAGCTGAAGATCGCCATCGACACCGGCCGTCATGGCGGGATTGGCGTGGATCTGGTGGCGATGTGCGTGAACGACCTATTGGCCCAGGGCGGGGAGCCGCTCCTGTTCCTGGACTATTACGCCACCGCCAAACTGGATGCCGACGCCGCCGCCGCCGTCGTGCGCGGCATCGCAGACGGCTGCCGCTTGGCGGGCTGCGCCTTGGCGGGCGGGGAAACCGCTGAAATGCCTGGTCTTTATGCGCCCGGCGATTACGACCTTGCCGGCTTTGCGCTGGGTGCTTCGGAACGGGGAACCCTGCTGCCGCGCTTGGACGCGATCGGCCACGGCGATTGTCTGATTGGCGTCGCCTCGTCCGGGCCGCACGCCAACGGCTATTCGCTGATCCGCAAAATTGTCGCCCGCAGCGGCCTGCCCTGGGACGCCCCGGCCCCGTTCGCCCCCGAGATGTCGCTGGCGGAGGCCCTGCTCACCCCGACGCGGATTTATGTCAAAACCCTGCTGCCGATCCTGCGCTCTGGCCGGGTGCTGGGCGCGGCCCATATCACCGGCGGCGGCCTGATCGAGAATACGCCCCGCGCCCTGCCCGACGACGCCGACATCGCCTGGACGCCCGATGCCTGGACATGGCCGCCGGTGTTCCAATGGCTGCAGGCGACCGGCAAGGTTGGGACAGAGGACATGCGCCGCACCTTCAATTGCGGCGTTGGTTATGTTTTGGTGGTGCGCAACGCCGACGCAGAAGCGGTGCTGCAATCGCTGAGCGCCGCCGGCGAAACCGCGATGATCATCGGCGCGGTGACGCGGCCATGACGCGACGGGTCGGCGTGCTGATCTCGGGGCGCGGCTCCAACCTGCAGGCATTGATCGATGCGCAAACACCCGACTGCGCCTATCGCGTCTCTTTCGTGCTGTCGAACCGCGCCGGTGCGGGCGGCCTCGGGCGGGCTGAAACCGCGGGCATCGCCACCGCTGTGATCAATCACCGCAGCTATGGCCCCGATCGGGTGGGCTTTGAAGAAGCGCTCGATGGGCGGTTACGGGATGCCGGCATCGAGGTGATCGCCCTGGCCGGCTTCATGCGTGTGCTGACGCCGTGGTTTGTTCGGCGCTGGGCGGGACGGATGATCAATATCCATCCCTCGCTGTTGCCGCTGTTCCCCGGCCTCGACACCCATGTCCGTGCGATCGCGGCCGGCGTTAAGCTGCATGGCTGCAGCGTGCATTGGGTCACGGAAGGGGTGGATGAGGGCGGTATTATCGGCCAGGCGGCGGTGCCCGTGCTGGCCGGCGACACGCCCGACGCCCTCGCCGCACGGGTCCTTGCGGCCGAGCACGCGCTGTACCCGGCCTGCCTGGATCTGGTGTGCGGCGGCCGACCGCCAGGGCCGTCAGCGGGCGCGCAACTTGCCAATGGCTGGCTGTGATCGCAGCGGTTTAGGCCACACACGCACGCCATTCACCGCGCATGCGCGTTTGGCTTTGGCGGCGCGCGTGAAAACGCCAGCCAAGGCGCACGCCTTGGCTGCACGCCCTTCCTTGTCCGCCTTGGCCATCCACAGGTCCGCGCATTGGATTTTATCAATGTGCGGCCTGGCCCACTAGCCAACGATCTCTTCGTCCTTGAAAAAGAAAGCGATTTCGATGCCGGCATTTTCCAGACTGTCGGAGCCATGCACTGTGTTGGCCTCGATATTGGAGGCGAAGCGGTTGCGGATGGTGCCCGGCGCGGCATTGTAGGGGTTGGTGGCGCCCATGATCTCGCGGTACTTCGCGACGGCGTTTTCACCTTCCAGCACCTGCACCACCACGGGGCCAGAGGTCATGAAGGTTACGAGGTCCTTGAAGAAGGGGCGCTCCTTGTGAACGCCGTAAAAGCCTTCCGCCTGCGCCTGCGACAGCTTGATGCGTTTTTGCGCAATAATCTTCAGGCCCGCACCTTCGATGACGGCATTGATCGCACCGGTCAGTTGGCGGGCGGTGGCGTCCGGCTTGAGAATAGAGAATGTGCGTTCAATGGCCATGGTTCGGCCCCCCTTTGCGAGCAAGCGGTTCAAAAGCGAGGCGGCTCTATAGCCGCCCTGATCGCCCCCGCCAAGCGTCGTTCGCGGGTCACGTCACCGTCAAAGTCAGCGCCCCTCGGGTCTGCCGAGACGGACTGCCAAGGCGCGGGCAAGGCGCGGGGGCCGGCAAGGCGCGGGCGCCGGATTGACCCATCGCGCAGTCCGCCATAAGCGCAACGGCGTGCACAACCACACACCAAGAAGCCAGCACCGCCAGAGGGGCTCCCGCGTGATTATTGCGTTTCAGGGCATCGCAGGTTCATACTCCCACGCAGCCGCCCAGCGCATGCATCCTGGCGGCGACTATCGCCCCCATCCAACCTTCGAAGATGTGTTCGCCGCCGTCCAGGATGGCCAGGCAGACCTGGGCGTTGTGCCGATCGATAACGGCATCAATGGGCGCGTCACTGACGTGCATCACCTGATCCCGCGCTACAATCTGCAGGTGGTCGGCGAACATTATCTGCCGGTGCGCCATCATTTGTTGGCCAAACACGGGGTTGGGCTGCACGAGATCACATCCGCCGCCAGTCACGCCCAGGCGCTGGGCCAGTGCCGGCAGTTTCTGCGCAGCCACGCCATCGCCCCGGTCGAAACCGCCAACACCGCTGTTGCGGCAAAAATGGTTGCAGAAGGCGATGATCGCACGCGCGCGGCCATCGCCTCGATTGAGGCGGCAGAGATTTATGGTTTAACCGCGCTGGCCAGCGACATCGCCAATGTGCACGGCAACGAAACGCGCTTTTTCGCCGTCGGACGCGAGCGCGCGGACCCCGCCGCCCCCGATGGCTGCATCATGATTTTGACGTTCGCCACGCAAAGCATCCCGGCAGCCTTGTTCAAGGCGCTGGGCGGTTTCGCCACCAATTCCATCAACATGACCAAGATCGACAGCTATAGCGTTGGCGGCGATTTCGCGACCGCCGAATTCATTTGCGAGATCGAAGCCGCCCCCGGTGAAGCCCGCACCCAACGCGCGCTGAAAGAGTTGGAATTCTTCTCCACCAGCGTGCGCATTGTCGGCGTGTTCACCCGCAGTCCGCGCCAAACCGCAAGCGCTGCATCATGACCAACGCCCTCAAAACCGTCGGTGTGATTGGCTTTGGGCAATTCGGCCAATTGATCCCCACATTAACGCCGCGCCGACGCACCGTGCTGGTGCATGATCGCATCGACCGCAGCCGCGAAGCTGCCCAGCATGGCTGTCGGTTCGTTCCGCTCGAAGACGCCGCAGGCGCTGATGTGGTGGTGTTTGCAACGCCCGTGCAAGCGCTGCCAACCGTGATCGCGGCCGCCGCAGCGCATATGCAGCCGCACGCATGGGCGATTGAGGTGTCGTCGGTGAAGATGCTGCCGCAGCGCTGGATGTTGGAGCTGCTGCCGCCCACCGTCGGCTTGACATGCATACATCCGCTTTTTGGTCCCCAAAGCGCGCGCATCGGACTTGCCGGGCGGCGGCTGGTGATTTGCCCGGTGCGCGGGCATCAGCATGTGCGCCTGGGCCGGCTTGCCGCGCGCCACGGCCTGCTGGTGCGCACCACCGATGCTGAAACACATGATCGCGAAATGGCGCATGTGCAGGCCCTCACGCACCTGATCGCCAAGGCGATCGTCGCCACCGGGCGCCCGCGCTTGTCCCTGCCGACACAGCCCTACCTGCATCTGATGGATTTGTGCGGCCTGATCGAACACGACAGCGACGACCTGTTTTTGGCGATCGAAACCTTGAACCCCTTCGCCGGCGAGGTGGTCGATCGGTTTGCTGATGCAGTGGGGTCGATCGCGGGGCGTTTGCGCAAGGTGCGCTCCGAGCGGCGCGACGATTGAGGATTGCGCGGTTCGCGCGCAGTGCGCCCCCTTTTCGGCCGCGTTGCGAGCGCTTATGACCGTTTATCGATAAAGCCAGCGGACCAGCCCCGCGGCAGGGAGTTCCGCGCCATGACCGACCCCCCCCCTCTCATCGCCCCACCCCTCATCGCCGGCAACAGCATCGCCCGCGATCGCATCGCCGGCTTTCGCATCGCCGGCTTTCGCATCGAAGGCGCCCTGCCGATGAACCGGCGCCATGCCGTGGCCAGCCTGGCCGCGCTCGCCGCCGCCGCCCTCTCCCCCCACAGGTCCGCCTTCGCCGCCGACGTCAATCCCTTAAGCCAAGCCTGGACCGGCCCTTATGGCGGCGTGCCGCCGTGGGATCAGGTCACGCCGCCGCGGATCAAGGCGGCGCTGGAGGACGGCATTGGCGCGCTGCGCAGCGACATCACGGCCCTGACCAGCAATCCTGCGCCCGCCACCTTCGACAACACGATCAAAGCGCTGGAAACCGCGGGCCGAACCCTGGATCGCGCCAGCCGCCTGTTTGACGTGATGGTGTCGAATATGTCGACGCCAGACTATCGCGCGGTGCAAGCGGAGATGAGCCCGAAACTCGCCGCCGCCTATGACGATATCATCGCGCTGAACCAGCCTTTGTTCCGGCGCGTGGAAACCGTGTGGCGCGAACGGACGGCGGCGCCTTTGAACGCAGAACAGCGCCGGGTTGTGGAACTTACATATGATCAGTTCGTGCGCGGCGGCGCCAAGCTTGGGCCACGGCGCAAGGCGCGCGTGTCGGCGATCAATCAAGAACTCGCTGCCTTATTCACGACATTCCAAAACAAAGTGCTCGCGGATGAAAACAGCTGGGTCGTGATCGACACAGAAAGCGATCTTGCAGGCCTGCCCGGCGATGTGGCCGCCGCCATGCGCGCTGCTGCTGAAGAGCGCAAACTAGCCGGCCAATGGGTTGTGGTGAACACACGATCGGCGGTGGAGCCGTTCTTGACCTTCGCCGACAGCCGCCCCTTGCGCGAAAAAGTATGGCGCGCCTTTGTCAAGCGCGGCGACAACAAAGACGCCAACGACACCAACCAGACCATTGCACAGATCGTCAAATTGCGCGCCGAGCGCGCGCGCATTCTGGGATATCGCAGCCATGCCCATTGGCGCATGAGCGACACCATGGCGAAAGACCCCGAACGCGCGCTGGACTTGATGAAGCGCGTGTGGCGCCCGGCCACCGTGCGCGTGGCGGAAGAAGTCGCAGAGATGCAGGCGCTGGTCGATGCGGCCAACGGCGGCTTCAGCATCGAGCCATGGGATTATCGCTACTATGCTGAAAAAGTACGCAAAGCGAAATACGATCTCGATGAAAGCGAGATCAAGCCGTACTTTGAAGTCAATACCATAAAGAAGGCGGCGTTCTGGACGGCGGAACAATTGTTCGGCTTGACCTTCACCGAAGTGCAGGGCGTGCCGGTTTGGCATCCCGATGTGCGGGTTTTTGAGGTGAAGGATAAACCAAGCGGGCGCCATGTCGGCCTGTTCTACAGCGACGATTTTGCCCGGATTGGCAAACGCTCCGGCGCCTGGATGACCAGCTATCGCGATCAAAACCGCATTGCCGGCGACATCACACCGCTGGTGTCGAACAACAACAACTTCATCAAGGGCGCGCCGGGCGAGGCAATCCTGATTTCGCTGGATGACGCCGAAACGCTGTTCCACGAATTTGGTCACGCGCTGCATGGCTTGCTGTCGAACGTCACCTATCCGTCGATCTCGGGCACGGCGACGCCGCGCGATTTTGTCGAATATCCAAGCCAGGTGATGGAGCATTGGGTGCTGACGCGCGACGTCCTGGATCGCTTTGCGCGGCACTATCAAACCAATGCGCCGATGCCGGCGGCGACGCTGGAGAAAATCCAAAAAACCCTGACCTTCAATCAGGGCTTCAAGACAGTGGAATATCTATCCGCCGCCATTATTGATATGGAATTGCACCTCAAGCCGGACGGCGTCGTTGACGCGGACGCCTTTGAGCGCGAGGCGCTCTCACGCCTCGGCATGCCGAAGGAAATCGTCATGCGCCATCGCCTACCCCAATTCCTGCATCTGTTTTCATCCGATGCCTATTCCGCCGGCTATTACAGCTATCTGTGGTCGGAAGTGATGGACGCCGACACCTGGGAGGCGTTCGCCACCGCCGGGCCGTTCAACACCGACATCGCGCGGCGCTGGAAGGACAAGATCTTTTCGGTTGGCAATTCTGTCGATCTGCGCGCGGCGTATCGCGAATTCCGCGGCCGTGATCCGGATGTGGCGGCGCTGCTGGCGGTGCGCGGCTTCCCGACGGGGCGCCCATGACGCCGGCGCGCCCCACCATGTCGCCGCCTTCGCGGGCGTGGGTGTTTTTCTATCCCGCAGCGATCCTCGTCGCGATCGGAGTGGTGTTGCTCAGCTTTGGTCCAGCGCCGTTTGCGCGGCCAGGCGATCCGGTGCGTGGCCAGGCCAGTGCGACCGGGCTTGCCCTGGCGCCGGCGGCCCTTGCCGAAGCCATGCCTGACGCCAACCACGTGATGTATGTGGTGCGCGGCAGCGGCGGCGGCGCAACGGCCGTGCGCTTCGCCGTGACGCCGGCGGGGGCGCAGGCAAACCCACAGGCAAACCCAGAGGCAAACGCGCAATCAGGCGCGGCCAGCGAGGGCGTGGTGTTGGCCTTCGTGCCGGAAACCAATGCCGCGCTGAGCGGAAAAGCCGTGACAGTGGCGATCACTCTCCGCCCAATCCTCAACACGCCGGCGCAGGCCCTGGCGGTAAGATTGCTGGGCGAACCACAGGCCGCCTGGACCGTCGCCCCCATCCCGCCGCCTGAGATAACGCCCGCGATGACGCCCCCCGGGCAGGCAGCCGCCCCCACTCCCGCGCAGGCGCCCGATCAGCCCCCACCGCCCGACGACAGCCCCCGCACGCTCACCCTGTCCCTGCCCGCAACCGCTTCGGTGCGCGGCCTTGCTATGCGCGTGATCGCCGACCAGGGCGGCTTGAATCACGGCGTCGAGATCACAGCCATCATGCTCACGCCCGCCCCATGATTGCCGCGCTGAACCGCATCGGCGCACGGTCTACCGCTTTATTGACGCCCCGCGGGCGCAGTGCGGGCGATGGTCGCCAAGGCCCGTCTGGATTTGCCGGATGCGGTGGCTTTGATCGGCCCTGAAACCGCCTCCGAACGCGCCTTTGCCGCACATTGCGCGCAGCGTCGCGATTGGCTTGGTGCGCCAGGCCGAATATGGCAGCCAAAAGCTGCGGCCGTTGAAACAGGCGCCGTTTGCCATCGCCGTGATCGATTGGGATCTCGGCGGCATGGACGCGTGCGCGGAGATCCACGCGGTGCACAGGCTGGATGATCCCGCCAACCGGGCGCTGCCGATTGTGCTTTTGTCGGCGGTGGCGCAACGCCCTGCGATTGACCCCGCGATGGCGGCCGGTGCGGCCAGTTGCAGCGTCAAGCCCGTGGCCCCGGCGGTGCTGGCCCAAAGGCTGTCGGCGGCGATCAGATCGGCAAAGGATTTCGTCGAAACGCCCAGCTTTATCGGTCCCTGCCGACGGCGCGCCGCAAAGGCTGGTTATGCCGGCCCCTGGAGGCGCGCGGCAAACAAGGCAATCCTGATTGAGTGGGAAGGCGGCGCCCGCGATCCACGCGCCGCCTTTTACCGCCGTGTACCCGTGTACCGCCGTGTACCGCCGTGTACCGCCGTGTACCGCCGTGTACCCGTGTACCGCCGTGCGCGCATTTCGCTTGACGGATTATTGTTGCGGCTTGCGCGCCTGCAAGAGCGCGGCCCCAACGCGCTGATCCAGCTTCAACGCGCAGTGCAGGAAGTGCAAATGTGTGCGCGGTTGCCGCAGAATAAAAGGACTGGTTGCTTGATCGCGGCGCGGCGATCGTGATGAAATATGCCTCCAGCGAGGTGCGATATTTCGACGAGGCGCGCGCCCGCCTTGACGCCCTGCGCCACGTAACAGGCGCGCATGCGCTGGACTTGGCGCAATGCGAAGCGGTTGGCGCACACTTGCAGCGCATGGCGGGAAAAACCTTGCAGCGCCTGCGCGACGCCGCACACGCGGCAACCAAACCACAATAAGACGCCCCGCCCGAAGCGTCAGGGCGCCACCACCAGTTTGCCAATGACCGAGCGCGTCGGCAGCATCAGCAACGCTTCGCGGGCGCGGTCCAGCGGGAGAGCGGCGTGCACATGCGGGCGCACCATGCCCGATTCCGCCAGCGCCCAAATCGCTGCGATGGTTTCCCGCCCGCGATCAGGAAACCGGCGTCCATATTCGCCAGCGCGCACGCCGATCACCGAAAACCCTTTAATCAGCGCCATATTTGCAGCGATTGTGGGAATGCGCCCGCCGGCGAAACCGATCACCAGCAGGCGCCCGTCAAAGGCAATGCAGCGCACGCTTTCGTCAAACACATCCCCGCCCACGGGATCATAGATCACATCGGCGCCGGCGCCGTCCGTGATTTCTTTGACCGCCTCACGAAAACCGCCGGGCGCCAGCACATGATGGGCGCCGTAGCCGGCAAGGAAGGCGCGCTTTTCCGGCGTGGACGCCGTCGCGATCACGCGCGCGCCCGCAAGCAAGGCCAAATCCACCGCCGCCAGGCCAACCCCGCCCGCCGCCCCATGCACCAAAACCGTTTCACCCGCCTGGATGTGCGCCCGTCGATGCAACGCCACATGCGCTGTAAGATACGCTGCCTGAAATCCGGCCGCCTGCTGCACCGTCAACGCATCGGGTATCGCACGCACGCTTTCGGCGGGCGCACACACATAATCGGCAAAACCGCCAAGCCGCAGGCCCACCGCAACCCGCTGACCAACCGCCACGCCCGTCTCATTGCCGCCGCACGCAACCACCCGGCCCGCAACCTCAAGGCCCGGTGTGAAAGGCGGATCGGGTTTGAACTGATATTTGCCCTGACACATGAGATAATCAGGGAAATTCACGCCGGCGGCTTCCACACGCACAAGCACATCGCGCGCCCCCGGCTGCGGCATTGGCGCGTCTTCCACCGCCGCGCCGGAGAGATCATCCGTAAGCTGACGAACAACGAATGCGCGCATCACACAATCAGGCGGGCTGCGGTTGCATGCGCGATGACGCGGCATGCTGCATCGGCCGCCGGGATGGCGCCGGTATAGGCGGTAAACCCGTGCGCAAGGCTGTCAAAGCGGTGATGAACAACGTCCACCCCATCCTGTGCCAGGCGCGCGGCATAGGCGTCACCCTGATCCACCAGCGGATCAAATCCCGCCGTGTAAACCAGCGCCGGCGCCAAACCGGCAAGGCTGCGCGCCGCCTGCGGCGACAGGCGCACATCGCCGGCCAAATCGTCCCCGGGATTGACATATTGGCTCATGAACCAGGCCATCGTCTGGCTGGTGAGGGGATAGGCGTCGGCGAAATCGGTCATCGACGGCGTTTGGCTGGCGAGATCTGTGGCGGGATAAATCAGCAACTGCACCACCGGCGGCGTGAAGCCCTCATCGCGCGCGGCCTGCGCCACAATCGCTGCGAAATTGCCGCCCATGGAATCACCGCCGGTCCCCGCACGCCCGGCCGGCGCGCCCCACATCCCAGCCGCCTGCAATCCATACTGATACGCGTCGCGCGCATCGGTCAGGCCGGCGGGAAATCTGTGCTCCGGGGCGAGGCGATAATCGACCGACAAAACCGGCCCCTGCCCGATCGCGCATAGCATCGAACAAAATGCGTGACAGGTATCAAGATCACCAATTACGCCGCCGCCGAAATGATAATACACCATCAGCGCCGTGCGGGGATTTTGCACGGCAGGGCGATACAAACGCGCCGGTATCGTCCGCCCCGCCACCGCGATCATGTGCGGTTCAAACTGGACGCCCGGCTCCACCGCGCCGCCCGTCATCGCCACCAGCATCCGCGTTTGCGCGCGCACGTCTTCAGCCAGCAGCACAGCCCTGGGGGCCGCCGCCGTCACGACCCGGTATTGCGCCTCCAGAAACTGGAATTTCGGATCAAGCGTGTAACCGCGCACGGTGCGCGCAACGCCGCCCGCCGCCTCGATCAAGACCGTGTCCGGATTTTTGAGGGCTTCCTGCGGGGGCGTCATCAATAAGGGATGCATCGCGCACTCCTACTCGAATTGTGAGGCAGCAGCGAGGCCGCCAAGAATCAACTGCACGACAAAGCGCGTTGCAGCTTCAGGATCGGGCATGGGGCGGGCCAGCATCGCCTTGCCGGTTTCTTGCGCCGCACCGACACAGGCGCTGGCGAGAAAATCGGGATCAAGCTTTGGCGCCAGCCCGCGCGCAATCGCATCCGCGACGCCGTCGCGCACTTCCTCATACACCGCGATCATCTCCGGCGTATCGGCGCGCACAGGCGGCCCGCGCTTATTGATCGGCTGGCCGGGATGGCCGTGTTCCTGCAGCAGGAAATAAAAATATCCGCGCACCGCCCGCGTGAGATAATCCTCAAAACTGGCGGCGTTTTCACGCGCCTGTCGCAACAGCGGCTTGAACCGGGCCGCCCCATCATCGGCGAGCGCCTCAAACACTTCTTCTTTCGATTTGAAGTAATTGTAGAAGGTGCCGGCCGCGAGATCGGTGGCGCGGATAATGTCGCGCACAGTGGCGGTCTCATACCCCAGTTGCGCGAACACGCGGCGCGCAGCATCCAAAATGGCTTGCCGGTTGGCGGCCTTCGCCCGTTCACGCTTGCCCAGACTATCGCCCGCCGTCGTCGCATCGGCTTCTTCGACCCCGACGTCCATACACCGCTCCCATCGCTGCTTTGGGCCACCTTCTGCAGAAACTGACACGCCGTCAACTTTTCCCTTGGCGATCGCGGGGCGCTTGTGGTGCTGTGCTCGTGGAGGAGACGGCGATGGTTGACGCAGCGAAACCCGAAGCGGGCCATACCGGTCGGGCGCAAGACCTGGACGTCGTGATTGTCGGGTCCGGTTTTTCCGGTCTTGGCATGGCGGTGGCGCTGCTGCGCGAAGGCAAGCGGCGTTTTGTGGTGTTGGAGAAGTCCGACAGCCTGGGCGGCACATGGCGCGACAATACCTATCCCGGATGCGCCTGCGATATCCCATCCCATCTTTACAGTTTCTCGTTTGCGCCCAATCCGAACTGGTCGCGACTGTATCCAACGCAGCCCGAAATCCGCGCTTATCTGGAATCCGTCGCCGATCGGTTTGGCGTGCGTGCGCATATTCGTTTCAACGCCGCCTTTGAAAAAGCATGGTGGGATGAAACCGATAAACGATGGCGCATTCAAACCAGCGATGGCGCACGGTTAACCGCCAAGGCGCTGGTGTCGGGGATGGGCGGATTACACAAACCCCTGATCCCGGCCATGCCCGGCGCGGATCTGTTTGCGGGGCCGGCGTTTCATTCCGCGCAATGGCGCCATGATGTGGATCTAAGCGGCAGGCACGTGGCCGTGATCGGCGCTGGCGCCAGCGCAATTCAATTTGTTCCCGAAATTCGCAAAATCGCGGCCCGCGTATCGGTGTTTCAGCGCACGCCGCCATGGATCTTGCCAAAGCTGGATCGCGCCGTGACCGACCCTGAAAAGGCGCTGTTCAAGGCGCTTCCGTTTACGCAAAACTGGATGCGCCGCGCGATTTATGCGCGCTGTGAGCTGGCCGCGATCGGTTTTGTGAATGGACGCATCGCGCTCGGTGAAAAGATGGCGCGCCAGCATCTGGCGGCCCAAATTCCCGATCCCGTTTTCCGCGAAAAAGTCACCCCCACTTATGCCATGGGCTGCAAGCGTGTCTTGATTTCCAACGATTGGTATCCCGCTTTGCAAAAGCCGAATGTGCGCCTGGTGATGCAGCCCATTCAAGCAATCGAGCACGACGGCCTGCGCACCCGCGACGACGCCCACCACCACGCCGATGTGCTGATCTATGCCACCGGCTTCAAGGCGATGGATGTGCTGAATCCGGCGGTGATCACGGGGCGTTCGGGGCGGGTGCTGAACGAGGAATGGCGCGCCCATCCGGAGGCGTTTTACGGGGTGACGGTTGCAGGCTATCCCAATCTGTTTTTGCTGATGGGGCCCAATACCGGCCTTG
>JBIKVO010000224.1:0-5362 GCA_044356795.1 Caulobacterales bacterium | reverse complement strand
CTCAAGGTGATGGTGGTGTGCGGGGCGGTGAAGCATGCCGTGAAGGCCGAACAGGCGGGCTGTGATGGGGTGATCTGTCAGGGCGGCGAGGGCGGCGGGCATACTGGGCTGGTGGGCACGATGCCGCTTGTGGCGCAGGCGGTGGAGGCGGTGAAAATCCCGGTCATCGCGGCGGGCGGCCTGTATGACGGGCGCGGCCTTGCAGCGTCGCTGGCGCTGGGCGCGCAGGGCGTGTGGATCGGCACCCGCTTCATCGCCAGCCACGAGGCCCATGCCGGCCAGACCTACAAAGACGCCGTGGTCTCGACCAGCGACGACGGCACGGTGCGCACGCGCTGCTATTCCGGCAAGCCAATGCGGGTGATGGACAATCCCTATGTCAAAGACTGGGAGAGCCGGCCCGGCGACATCCAGCCCTTCCCGATGCAGGCGATGCACAGCGTGCAAACCGGCGTGATCGGCGGCATCGGCGGGCAGACTGAAGGCCTCGACCCGGCGAAAAGCTGCCTAGCGATGGGCCAATCGGCCGGCGGCGTGCACGATATCCTGCCCGCCGGCGACATCGTGCGCAGGATCATGGCCGAGGCGGAAGCCGCGATCGCGCGTTCGGCCAAGCTGCTGGCGTGAGCGCGGGCGGCTTCGATCCCCGCCGCCACGCCGATCGTCGTCCGTTCTTGACGGCGCGGGCAGCGATTGCGCGGGCGGTGCGCGGCTGGTTTGAAGCGCAAGGCTTCATCGAGGTGGAGCCGGCGATGCTGGTCGTCTCGCCGGGGGCGGAGACCCATATCGCAGCGGTGGCGGCCGATGGCGGC
Source organism: Caulobacterales bacterium (assembly GCA_044356795.1). Lineage (GTDB taxonomy): Bacteria > Pseudomonadota > Alphaproteobacteria > Caulobacterales > Aquidulcibacteraceae > JBIKVO01. Next base: position 4,550 of record JBIKVO010000224.1, on the reverse strand, counting down.
TATCTGCATACCAGCCCCGAATTTGCGATGAAAAAACTGTTGGCGGGCGGTGAAACGAAAATCTTCTCGCTGGGAAAAGTGTGGCGGCGCGGTGAGGTGGGGCCGCTGCATGCGCCGGAATTCACAATGCTGGAATGGTATCGCATGGGCGCGCCGCTGGATGCGATGATGCGCGATTGCGCTGCGTTGGCGCAACTTGCGTGTGCAACCGCGCCCGCCTTCGCATTGTGCTGGAAAGGGCGGGCCTGTGATCCGTTCGCGCCCGCAGAGATCATCAGTACACAAACGGCTTTTGCACGCGCCGGTTTTCGTGGCGATCTGTACGCGCAGGAGCGCGCCTACTTCAGCGATTTCGGCGCGCCAGCCCGTACCGACAACACCTGGAGCGACTTGTTTTCCCACGCCCTGGCGACGCGTGTGGAGCCGCACTTGGGAGTATCGGTATTGAGTTTTCTCAACGATTATCCCGCCGCCGAAGCAGCCCTTGCCCGCAAGCGCGCCGACGACCCACGCATTGCCCTGCGGTTTGAGATGTATGCGTGCGGGGTTGAACTGGCCAATGGCTTTGACGAACTCACCGATCCGATTGAACAGCGCGCGCGCCTGATCGCGGCCATGGATGAAAAACAAAACCGCTATGGCGAACGCTGGCCGCTGGACGAAGATTTTCTCGCAGCCCTGCCCCACATGCCGCAAACCAGCGGCGTAGCGATGGGCTTCGATCGGCTGGTGATGCTGGCCTGCGGCGCCCCGTCGCTGGCGCATGTGCTGTGGTGAGGGGGTAGCGACAGGGGCGTGCATCAGGGGACAATGCATCGACCCGACACCGCGATGACCGATCTTCAAGCCGGTATCGGAAAGCCCGTCAAGCGCGGCAGCATCGCGGCGCGCATGAGGGCGGCAAACGCCAAGGGAGCATGAAACCGGCCATTGCAACGCTCGATCCGAAATTGATCCGCCATCGCGGCATAGCCATGAGCGCGCAAATCCTTTTGCGCGCTGTCAAGGCGATCTTCGCGCGCAACAAACCCCACCCGCTCGCCCACGCCTTCAGCCGGCACTTTCTGGGTTTCCCACACCGCACCAGGCGAAACTTCTGTCAAATCGATCATGATCGCATCACGCGGCGTGCCTGGTGAATTCCACAACCTGCCGCCGTCAATCATCAGGCGTGCGCACCATGATTGTTTTGCGCTGCGTGTGGGTCATTTCAAGATTCAGCCCGGCGCGATCTTCAAAGCGTTTGGTGAATCTGCGATGATCATTGGTGTTCCAAACCAGGGTCGGCCCATCGCGCAAACGATCCCAGAAATGGCGCACAAAACCGACCGGCACTGCCAAAGGACGCATCGGCATGGTGATCGGACTTGCACAGAATTGCGACACAAAGCGCCAGATTGGATTGCGCTTGGAGTGCCGGTCCGCCAGCGTGAAAACATGGCCATAGGGGCGCTGCAGCAAAATCCGCGCAGGCTTGCACCGCCACGCCGTGACAAAAGCCCAGACTGGAAACGCAAGCTCGTTTTCGGCTTTCATCAGGTCCTCGACGCCAGGTTTGGCGTCGTGCGCTTGGCCAAGGCATTCTGCGCGGCGCCGATTTCGGCGTTCGCAGAGGCGCTGTATTCTTCCTGCGCGATCAGCCGCTGCTGCGTGGCGGCGCGATCGGTGGTTTGCAACATCAGCCACACAGAAGCACCGAAAAAGACCGGTGTCGCGATTAAGGCCGCAAGCCCGGCCAAAATCCGCCCCCCTCCCAACGCCGAAAACACGGGATCGGCGCCGGTGATGTCGGCGGCGGCCAGCAATCCCTGGCTCGGCAGATCATTGATCACCGGATCAATCGCCCGCTACGCCCCCGCCTCCCGCAGGCGCCCGATCGACGCGGCCTGGTGCAGCCCACCCCGCCTCGCTATGATCCGGCTTTGGGGCCGCCTGCCGCAAACCCGCCACGCGCCAGATCCCTGCCAGGCGCCGATGCAGCGCCGACCTGACTGCTTGTCGGCGACATCCCCGACCGCCATCGGCGCCCCTCTTGCAGCCGCTCCAAGGCCATTTGCCGCTTGTTTAGTCCCACGCGGCGCCTTTTGCGCAGATTAACCTTGCGCCAGACACAACAGCCCTTATCATTTATCGATAAGTCCCAGGCGGCGCGGCTTTTGCGAGCCGGCGCCGGGTTGCGGGTTGCGGGTTGTGGGTTGCGGGTTGCTGGTCGAACAGGAGTGCGCGCGTGAAGCAGTTTCTCATTACGGTGGCCGGCGTTCTGGTGGGCCTCATCCTATTTTTGATCGTGGCGCCGCTGGTGATCATCGGACAAGTCTCCGGCGCCCTGCAGGAGGCCGCCGCCGGCGCCCAGCCCCGCAAGGACGCTATCGTTTTGACGGTGGATTTGCGCGGCGGCGTCTCTGATCAGCCGGAAATGTCGGGCTTTGCCGTGTTTGGCGATGCCGGCTTGTCCACCGTCGACATCGTGCGCAAGCTGCAGGCCGCCAGCACCGACACGCGGGTGAAGGGCATCTATATGCGCGCCCCGGCCAGCGGTTTCCCCGCCGCAGCCGCAGAAGAAGTGCGCGCCGCACTCGCCGCGTTCAAGGCGTCCGGCAAGTTCGTGGTCGCGCATCTGCAGAATGAAGGCATCACGCAATCGGTGGCCGGCTATGCGGTGGCGGCGGTCGCCACGGAGCTGTACCTGGATCCCGGCGCGGAATTGCCGCCCATCGGCTTTTCGGTGTCGCGCACTTATCTGGCCGACGCGCTGAAGCGCTTTTCGATCGATGCCGATGTGGAAGCGCGCGAGGAATACAAGTCGGCCGCTGATGCGCTGAAAAGCAGCACAATGTCGCCGGCGGAGCGGGAAAACATCAACAGCCTGTTTGGCGATATTTATGGCCGCTTGCTCGAATTGATCGCGCAGGATCGCGGGCTTTCGGTTGCGGATGCAAAACGCGCGATTGAAGCAACGCCGCTGGCGCCGGAAGCCGCAGTGGAAAAGAAACTCGTGACGAAATTGGGTCGCCCGGTGGATGCTGAAACCACAGCACTTGATCAGGCCGGCGGAGAAAAAGCGGCGGAGTTGTTTCCGCTGGAAAACTATCGCGCACCGCCACAACAGGGCCCCCGCGACGGACCCGCCATCGCCTTGATCTACGCGCAGGGCGAAATCGTGGGCGCCGATTCCGACGATGCTGGCGGACTGTTTGACGATGTCGCCATCAGCGCCGGCGTGGTCACGCGCCAGATCGAGGAAGCCGCCGCCAATGAGGATGTGAAGGCGATTGTCATTCGCGTGTCGTCGCCGGGCGGGTCGGCGTTGGCGTCCGATCAGATCGGCCACGCGATCGATATGGCCCAAAAGCAGGGCAAGAAGGTCGTCATTTCGATGGGGCCGGTTGCGGCTTCGGGCGGCTATTGGATGGCGGCCGGCGCCGATGCGATTTACGCACAGCCGACCACCATCACCGGCTCGATCGGTGTTGTATATGGCCGCATCATGCTCGGCCGTGCGCTGGAGAAGAATTTCAGCATTCGCACCGACCGCCTGACGTTTGGCTCGCCGGTTACGGAGATCGCCACGGCAGATCGTCCGCTGGTGGGCAATGAGCGCCGCTATCTCACCGATGCAATCCAGCGCATTTATGATCGCTTTTTGTTGCGGGTGAAGGATGGCCGCGGTTTCGCCACGGTAGAAGAGGCGCGCGCGGTGGCCAAGGGGCGTGTGTGGACCGGTCGGCAAGCGTTGGAGCGCAAACTGGTGGATGGGTTGGGCGGTCTGACGGACGCACTGAACCGCGCCAAGGAATTGGGCGGCATGAAAGCGGACGATCGCGTGCGCCTGATCATTTATCCCGAACGACCAAGCCCGATTGAAGCGCTGTCGAGATTGTTTGGCGCATCGGCTGAAACCGCGAAAACCATGGCGATCGTGTCGGCTTTTGTCGGCGATGCGGAGGTCAATGCAGCCCTTGATGGGCTGGCCGCACAGCGTCGCCGCAATGGCGCGGTGAGGGCGGAAACGGCGGCGTGGACATTGCAGTAATGGGGGTGCGCGCGATCCACGGCATGTCACGCCACTGGCGGTCCCCCTGACGCTTTTGAAAGAAGGCTTTCAGGGTCCAGTCTGCCTTCAGGGTCCAGTCTGCCTTCAGGGTCCAGTCTGCCTTCAGGGTCCAGTCTGCCTTCAGGGTCCAGTCTGCACAGCAAGCACCAAGACCTGTTCCGATCCGATGGAATTGGATCGGAATGCCCAATGTTTTGATTGAGCCCGTTTTCTGCCGATCAACCGGCCCCCTTTTGGTCGGAAAACGCGCTGATTCTCAAATCCAGTTGCGGTGCAATGCGATATGGGATGACTGCGAAGACGCCGCCCCCGCTCTTACCGGCCCTCAAATTTCGCCGGGCGTTTTTCAATAAAAGCCGCCATGCCCTCTTTCTGATCGTGCGAGGCAAACAGGGAATGAAACACCCGCCGCTCAAAGCGCACGCCTTCAGCCAGCGTCGTCTCGAACGCGCGATTGACGCTCTCTTTGCAAATCATCACGCTGGGCAGGGAGAAA
>JBIKVO010000223.1:0-5368 GCA_044356795.1 Caulobacterales bacterium | reverse complement strand
CGCGCCGTTGGGGGCGGGTAATAACCGCCGCCCGCTGTCTGGCGTGCGCGTGCTGGTGGTGAGCGCCAATCCTGTGCTGGCGCGGGAAGTTCCGCTGCTGCTTGCTGATCTTGGCGCCGAAGCCCGCTCGGCCGGCGCGCCGCCAAAGCAGTGCTATGCCGATGTCATTCTGCTGGATCACGCCCCCGGCGCCACACCGCCGACGCGCCTGCCCAATGCCGTGCCGGTGATCGTGATGGCGCCGCAGGAAGAGCGCACAATTGTGGCCGCCTATCAGGCCCGAGGAGCCAGCCATTATCTGTTGAAGCCGCTGCGCCGCAGTTCGCTGGTCGAGCAGATTTGCGCCGCCACCGCCCGCACGCCAATGCCGGGCGCACCCATCTTGCGCGATGAACGCGAACAAGCGTTGGGCGCCGAAGACGTGCTGCCTGGGATGCGGGTTCTGGTTGCAGATGACAACCCGATCAATGCGCTGCTGGCGCGTTCGGTGCTGACGCGGGCGGGCTGCGTGGTGCAGGTGGTGGGCGACGGCCAGGAGGCGGTGGATGCGGTGTTGAAGGCCGCAACGCCGTTTGATCTGGTGCTGTTGGATCTGCGGATGCCGAGGTTGGATGGCTTTGCCGCCGCGCGGCTGATCCGGGCGGCGTCTGGGCCGGCCGCGCACACACCGCTGATCGCGCTGACCGCCGATTCCAGCGCGCAGGACCACGCAGCCGCCCTCGCCGCCGGTATGAACGACTTCCTGACCAAGCCCATCCAGGCGGCAAGCCTTGTGCATACTGTCGCGGGCTTTACGAAGCCCGCAAACAGGGTGACGCTTTCACCCGGTGTGCGAAGCACGTAAACCATCGGGACGGCGCGCAGTTCACGCGGGGTTCAGACGCGCGGGACGTCACTGCACAGGGCGATGGACGACGCGCCAGACAGGAAGACACGCAATGGCCGACGCGAAATCGCCTGATCGGGACCCTGCGGATGGGAACGCCGCAGGCAAGCCTTCATCGCTGGCCGCGCTGATGGTGTATCTTGAGCGACCGACCCAGGTGATGCTGGCGCTGGGCTTTGCGGCCGGCCTGCCCAACTTGCTGGTGTTTGATACGCTGTCGGCCTGGCTGCGCACCGCCAATCTTGATTTGACGGTAATCGGCTATTTCAGCCTCGCGACGCTGGCTTATTCCTTCAAGTTCTTGTGGGCGCCGCTGGTAGACCGCACCAGCGTGCCCTTGTTGACGGCGATGTTCGGCCATCGGCGATCCTGGATGCTGGTGTCTCAGGCGGCGATCATTATCGGCCTGCTGTTGATTTCAGGCGCCAATCCCGCCGTCAATCTTGGACTGGTGGCGGTGTTTGCGGTGATGGTGGCGTTTTCATCGGCCACGCAGGACATCGTGATCGACGCCTGGCGGATCGAGGCGGCCGGGGAAGAGCGCCAGGGCGCGATGGCAGCGGCGTATCAGTGGGGCTACCGGCTGGCGATCATTGTGGCGGGCGTTGTGCCGCTGCTTTTGGCGTCGCGGATCGACTGGGGCTTTGCGTATGCGACGATGGCTTTGCTGATGGCGGTGGGCGTGGCTGCGGTATTGCTGGCGCCGCGGGAAAAGCCGCGCCCGGCCATGGTGCCGCTGATGCCGGCAGATATGGAGGTCAAGCCGCTACCCGAGGCGATCGAGTGGGGCTTGCGGCTGGCGCTGTTGCTGATCGGAGCATTGTTGTTTGGCTCCGGCTTTACGGGCAAGTTCATGCTGATCAATCAGGGCATGACGGCAATCGGCGTCGGCGAACTGGCCAAGGCAATCCAAGCGGCCTGGGAGGCGCGGCCTTATGGCGTTGTCACGCAGATCCTGTTTGTGCTGATCGGCGGAGCGGCGATTGTGTGTGCAGCGCTGCCGGCGCCAGGACGCAAAACCCGGCCCGGCGTGTATTTCGCCCGCAGTTATGGCGAACCTTTCAAGGACTTCTTCACCCGGTTTGAAGGCACGGCCGGCCTGATCCTGGCGATGATCTGCTGCTACCGGTTGAGCGATTTTGTGCTCAACATCATGAACCCATTTTACATCGACCTTGGCTTCTCGCTCGATACCATTGCTGAAATCCGCAAAGTGTTCGGCGTCATCATGATGATGATCGGCGTTGGCCTTGCCGGCTGGGCGATCGTGCGGTTTGGCTTGATGGCGTCTTTGCTGGTGGGCGCCTTTGCCGGACCCGTGTCAAACCTCGTTTATATCTGGTTGGCGACGCAGGGCGCCTCGACCCAAGCCTTCGCCATCTCCATCGCGATCGAAAACATCACTGCAGGTTTCTCCGGTACGGTGTTGATCGCCTACATGAGCAGCCTGACCAGTGCCGGGTTCACCGCGACGCAATATGCGCTGTTCTCCTCGCTGTATGCGTTGCCGGGGAAATTGTTGGCCGCCCAATCGGGCGCGATTGTCGAGGGCGGCGCGCGCATGGCGCATGATGGCGGCCTCACCGCGCCGCTGATGGGCCTGTTCAGCCAAATGCCGGCGGGCGCTTTTGCGCAGGGCGCGGCCAAAATCGGCGTAGCGCCGGCAGCGCTTGGCGCCGGCTATGTCAGCTTTTTTGTCTATAGCTGCGCGATCGGGGTGCTGGGGCTGGTGCTTGCGGTAATCATCGACCAGCGTCGCCGGCAAAAAGGCGGCGCAGCGCCTATGGCGCAAAACCCGACGCCCGCGCAAGCCGATTAGGCCACACACTCATGAAATTCAGCGCGAGGATGTGCGGATGGCCAAGGCGGTCTGACGCGCGCTGCCGAAGCCATCGGCGCGAGCGCATGGAGTTTTCCGTGTCTCGCTCCGCGATCTCCGGACGGCCGACCAGCAGCCGCTCCGCCTGAAAGCGCACCAGCGCTTCAAGCCAGCAGCGTCGCAACGATGCGATCGGCCACCAGCCGCCCCTGTGCGGTCAAAGCGATGCGATCGCAGTGCACCTCAAGCCAGCCTTCGGCGGCCAAAGCATCCACCGACAGCGGCATGCCAAGCAGCGCTTCAATAGGCGCGCGCGCGACACCTTCAGACAGGCGCAACCCCATCATCAGCGCCTCTTCGCCCTGCATGCGCGGCGACAGCGTTTCCGCCTCGATCCACCCCACCCCCGCCTCGCCCACGCGGTCGATATAGGTGTTAGGGCGGCGCACCGCGTGCGTGGCCAGCCGGACGCCATCGCGCTGCACGCGGCCATGAGCGCCGGGCCCAACACCGACCCATTCGCCGCCGCGCCAATAATTCAGATTATGCCGCGAGCGCGCAGCCGCGTTGCGGGCATGATTGGAGATCTCATAAGCATCAAACCCAGCAACCGCACACTCCGTTTGTGTCTGGAGGTAAAGGTCTGCCGCCAAGTCCGGCGCCGGGGGAACCAAGGCGCCCCGCCGCACCGCGCGATCAAACGCGGTGCCCTCCTCGATGGTCAATTGATACAGGGACAGATGCTCGACCGGCAGGGCCAGCGCTGCGCGCAATTCCGCCGACCAGGCCGCAAGCGATTGACCCGCGCGGGCAAAAATCAAATCCACCGACACCCGCGCCCCAGTGCGCGCCGCCGCCGCCACCGCCGCACGCGCGCCATCGGCGGAATGCGTGCGCCCCAGCGCCTTCAGCGCCGCGTCATCAAACGCCTGTACCCCAAGCGAGAACCGATTGACGCCGCCAGCGGCCTGATCCGCAAAGCGATCGCCGTGTTCGGGATTGGCCTCCAGCGTGATTTCAGCTTGCGCCGCGAGCGGGAAGACCGCATCGATCGCCGCCAGCATCCGCGACAGCGATGCACCCGACAGCAAACTCGGCGTGCCGCCGCCGAGAAACACACTGTCGGTTGTGCGCGGCCCAAGGATCGCGCGATGGGCGGCGATATCTGCAAGGATCGCCCGCAAAAGCGGCTCGGGATCCTGGCCGCGATCGCGATAGATGTTGAAGTCGCAATACGGGCAAATCCGCGCACAAAAAGGCCAGTGCACATAAATTCCAAAGCCGCTCATCGCGCGCGTCAGCCTCCGATGGCGTCAAGGAACTTCGCAAACGCCATCGCGCGATGACTGATCGCGTGCTTTTCGGCGGGTTCAAACTCGCCAAAGGTGCGGGTTTCGCCGTCAGGCACGAAAATCGGATCATAGCCGAAACCATGTTCGCCGCGGGGCGGAAAGGACAGGGCGCCCGTCACGTGGCCTTCAAAGACATGCTCCTCGCCGTCCGGCATGGCCAGCGCCAGCACGCACACAAAGCGCGCCCGGCGATCGAAACTGCCGCTGGCGGCCAGTTCCTTTTCCACCTGCGCCATGGCGATGGCGAAGTCTTTCGTCGGCCCGGCCCAGCGGGCGGAGTAGATCCCCGGCGCTCCTTGCAGCGCCATCACCTCAAGGCCGGAATCATCCGCGAGCGCCGGCAAGCCCGCCTTCTTCGCAGCCGCCCGCGCCTTCAGCAGTGCGTTGCCGGTGAAGGTCGATTCGGTCTCGTCAGGCTCCGGCAAGCCGAGGGCGGCCGCGGAGATTACCGTGAGCCCCAAGGGGGCCAAAAGCTCGGCGATCTCTCGGACCTTTCCGGGATTGTGGCTGGCGAGAACAAGGCGGTCGGGTAGCGAAATCATGGCGTTTCTGTGATTATGTTTGACGAGAGGGGCGATCGTGATATATCGAATATCAATAATTTCTTACCGTCTGACCGCCGACCAGCGCCGCTGGCCCGGCTGTTGGAGCAGCGATCAGGAGTTGGGGCATGAAGGCCCTTGGTAAAGGCTCTGTCGCATCGGTGGTCAAGGTCGGCCTCGATGTCGTGTGGGTGCTGCTATGGATCGCCGCGATTACGCTGGGGGTTACGGCGTTGGCGTCGCTGGGGCTTGGCCTGCTGCGCGACACGCTGGATGCGGGGCCGCTGGGGATGGACGGCGCGCTGGAAATCAATATCGCCGGCATTGAAGTGAAGGGCGTGGGCGCTGAAATGCTGGGTTGGCCGCTGCAGGTCACGGCGCTGCTAGCGGGGGCAGTGGCGATCGCGGCAAGCCTGATTATTGTGGATCGACTGCGCCGCCTGTTTCTGAAATTCACTTCCGACGCCCCTTTTGACGCCGACAATGCCCGGCATTTGCGGGTGATTTGGATCACGATGGCAGCCGCCGAGCTATCGCGCTATGTGATCATGGCGATCATTGCGGGCCTTTTGTTGAATTTTGGCAGGCCAGAGGGCGTGTCCGTAGCCATCGAGCCCGACATCAATCTCTCGACCTGGGCGGCGATTCTCATTCTTGTGGTCCTGGCTGAGGTATTCGCGCAGGGCGCGCGGATGCGGGAAGAACAGGACCTGACGATCTGATGGCGATCCGCGTCACCCTCGATCGATTGCTTTTGGAACGGCGAATG
>JBIKVO010000222.1:0-5389 GCA_044356795.1 Caulobacterales bacterium | reverse complement strand
ACGCCGCCATAGCCGCCATTTCGACTCAGCACGACGCCCGGTGTGCGCACCAGGGCATCCGCCACAAACAGCGCCTGATCACGCGCCAGCGTATCGCCGGTGATCACCGTCACCGCACTGCCCACATCCATCGGCGCTGCCGGCGCGCGGGTGGCGGTGATGATCACCTGCGCCTGCGTGCCGCGCGCCGGCGCCGGTTCTGGTTCTGCGGCAAAGCTTGTCGTGCCCGTGGCGCCGGCCACAAAAAGTCCAAACAAAAAAGCGAAGCGATTCATCAGACATCTCCGTGCAGCGCCGCACGCACGAGCGCGCGCGACGGGTCGCGTGATGTCGCCTCTCGAGGATGACCCCGCGCCCTCGGCTGATCCTGGCCGGCAGGCAGAGCGACGCGGACGGCAGGTCTCCCGGCTCCCGGATCGCTGCGTTCGCCTGGCCTTCCCATCATTGACGATGCAACGACAGTGGCGCGCGAGAGGCGAATACTCCCCGGTTACGGTTGCAGGCACAGCCACGGTTTTGCCCCAGGCGTGGCAAGCCGGATTGAGCTTGGCCACATGGGCGCGCACCGCGTTCCCTTTTCACCCGCGCTTGTCACGGGCACCGTCCTGCGGCTGTTGTGGTCTAAATGAGGCGTCGCGGCAAGCGTGGCCCACTGTCGCTACTCCCTGAAAAGCGCGAGCGAAGCTTCCCATTCGCCGGATGCGCGAAACCGTGGCACATACACCGCTACGGTCGCGGCTCAAGCTTTCCAGCGGCGGCTTCATCGGCCTCGTAGCGCTCGATATCCATGCTGATTGCTTCCGGCGATTTTGTGAACCGCGCGAGCAAATCATACAGCGCCGGCACGACAAACAGCGTGATCATGGTTGCGATGGTCAAGCCAAACACGATGACGACACCGATGGTCTCGCGCGATTCAGCCCCTGCCCCCGAAGAAAACATCAGCGGCAGCGCGCCAACAATCGTGGCCACATTGGTCATCAAAATCGGGCGCAGGCGCAGCTCCGACGCCTCCACAATCGCATCGCGAATCGACCGCCCCTCATCGCGCAATTGGTTGGCGAACTCCACCAGCAGGATGCCGTTTTTCGCCGCCAGCGCAATCAGGATCACCAAACCGATCTGGCTGTAGATGTTCAAGGAATTGTCGAAAAGGAACAATCCCATCATCCCGCCAGCAATCGCCAGCGGCACTGTCATCATGATCACAAACGGATGCACGAAGCTTTCAAACTGCGCCGCCAGAACCAGGAACACGATCAACAAGGCAAACGCGAATGTGAGCCAAATGGCGCCGGTGGATTCGCGGAATTGTTTGGCCGCGCCAGCGTATTTGATGTCGACGCGTTGCCCCCCGCGCTCCGAAGCGATCGCCGCCTCCATCGAAGCAAGCGCGTCCCCGATCGCATAGCCCTGCGCCAGATTGGCCGAAATCGTCACCGCGGCCTGACGATCAAGACGGCGACGTTCGCCGGTGTCGCCAACGGTCTGGACCGTGACGACCGACGACATCGGCACCAAGGCGCCCGTGCGTTCTGAGCGCACGAAGCGATTGGTCAGATCCGTCAATTCGCTCCGTTCATCACGCTCAGCCTGCATGAACACATAATATTCGCGCCCGGCCTCGGTGAAGGTATTCACGCGGCGCTGGCCCATCGTGGATTCCAGCGTGCGCCCGATCTGCTGCACCGACACGCCCAAGGCCGCCGCGCGTTCGCGATCCACTGTCACGATGGCGCGCGGGCTTGTGGGTTCGTAATTGTGGCGCGGCCGAATGAGCCCGGTATTCTCACGCAGCCGGCCAATCACGCGGTCGGCCAAATCGGCAAGCTCTGGATAATCGGCCCCGGTCAAGACCAACGACACGCTTTCGCCGCCACCGCCGCCGCCCGGTCCGCCCGCCAACGGATTTTGCATTGCGACGCGCACCACACCGCCTGAAATCTCGCCCAGGCGACGGTTCAATTCCGCCACGATCACATCGCCGCTGCGTTGACGTTCTGCCCACGGCGCCAAGAATACGCGCCCGATGCCGCTCGAAAAGCGGTTGGAGCCTTGATCGCCAAAACCGGGCGCGACCACCAAAATCCGCGTCGCCTCCCCGCTTTCGACGTAACTCATCAGCACCTTCTCGACCTCAAGCATGATGCGTGAGGTGTATTCAAAGCCCGAGCCCTCCGGAGCCTGCATGAACAAAGTCAGATTGCCGCGATCTTCCGGCGGCGTCAGTTCGCTCGGCAAGCTGCGCATCAGGAAAACCCCGCCCGCCAGGATCACGACGAACACCACAAACACCACCGCCTTGAAGCGCAGCGCCGCTTCCAAAGACGCCCGGTAGCTCGACCGCAGGGCATCCAGCACGCCGCTGGTCAAGCGCGCGAGGCGGCTTTCTTCCCCCACCGGCCGCAACATCACCGAACACATCATCGGCGTCAGCGTCAGCGCCGCAATCATCGAAATCACCACGACGCCAGCCACCGTCGCCGCCAGTTCAATAAACAGCCGTCCGACGAAGCCGCCGGTGAACAGAAGCGGCGCAAACACCGCCACCAGCACTGCGGAGGTCGCGACCACGGCAAAGAACACCTGTCGGGCGCCGCGGATCGCGGCGACTGTGCGCGGCTCGCCCAAGGCGTCCATGCGCCGCTGAATGTTTTCAAGCACAACGATGGAATCGTCGACCACGAGCCCGATCGCCAACACCAGCGCCAACAATGTCAATAAATTGACCGAAAATCCGAACATCGCCAGCAGCGCAAAGGCGCCGATCAGGCACACCGGGATTACCGCGGCCGGAACCAGCGCCGCCCGCACCGATCCCAAGAACAGCACAATCACCAGCACCACCAGAAAACCCGCTTCCGCCAGCGTATGCCACACCCGCTCAATCGCCTTTTCGATGAACACCGTGCTGTCATACGCAACGATAATGTCGGTCCCGGCCGGCAGTGTTTTGCGAATTTCCGCAATCTCTGCCTTCACTGCGCGGCCCACCTCCAGCGCATTGGACCGCGACTGCCGCACAATCCCAAGGCCAATCTGCGGGGTTCCGTTGCCGCGAAACAGACGCCGCGTCTCTTCCGGCGCAATCTCAATCCGCGCCACATCGCCCAGCCGCACAATCGCTGTGCCAGCAAAGCCGGTGCGGCCCACCGCCATCCGCGCGAACTCGTCCGGCGTTTGGAAAGCGCGCGGAATCCGCACGGTGTAGTCCCGCTCGCGGCTTTCGACGGCGCCTGCGGGCGTTTCGACATTCTGCGTGCGCAGCGCTGTTTCGACGTCATCGACGGTCAAGCCGCGCGCCGAGAGCGCGTCAATGTTCAGCCACACACGCATCGCGCGCCGTTGTCCGCCGCCGATGCGCACATTCGCGACGCCGGTTTTCGTCGACAGCCGATCCACCACAAAGCGTTCGGCATAATCGGTCAGTTCGATGCGGCTCAATGTGGATGATTCCATATTGAACCAGATGATCGGATCGGCGTCGGCGTCGGTCTTGGTGACGATGGGCGGATCGATATCCACTGGCAAAGACGCGCGCGCACGATCCACCGCATTGCGTACATCATTGGCGGCCGCCTCGATATCGCGCGACAGCGAGAATTCGATATTGATGCTGGAGCGGCCGTCGCGGCTGTTGGCGCCGATCGAGTCAATGCCCTCGATCCCAGATAACTGATCCTCGATCACGCGCGTCACCGCGGTCTCCACCACCGCCGCCGAGGCGCCGCGATATGTCACGTCAACGCCGACGACCGGACGATCCACGTCCGGCAATTCGCGCAGCGGCAGCGAGAAAAATGCGATCGCGCCGAACACGATGATCAGCAGCGACATCACTGCCGCCAGCACAGGGCGGCGAACCGAAAGATCCGAGATCGAGCGAGCCATGGCCGTTGCTTCAGTGCGCCGTGCCGGAGGTCGGCGGTGCGGCAGGGTGCGCGGGCGGGCTCGCCGGCGGATTTGCGGGTTTGGCGGGCGCTGTGTTCACCGCAGCGACCGGGCCAGGTTTTGCGATCCGCGGCGCACTGGCGCCGGGTTGCGCCTGAGCGGTGGGCAGGCCGGTGGTCGGGGCGTTTGCGACGGGGCCGGCTGCGGCATTGGTGGACTGCACGGCCTGGCCCGGCCGGATGCGCTGAACGCCTTCGACCACCACCACATCGCCAGCCGCCAGGCCGTCGACAATCTCGGCTTGGCCATCGACCCGCCGGCCCACGCGCACCGGCGCCAAAGCCGCCACTTGCCGGCCTTCCGCCTGATCGACACGGAACACAAATAACCCGTCCGAGCGCTCCAGCAGCGCAATTTCCGGGACAGCCATGGCGTCGCGCGGATTGTGGCGAACATGAACCGTCATCAGCATGCCCGGCTTCAGTTTACCATCCGGGTTGGGCAGCACCGCGCGCACGCGCAATGTCCGCGAGATCGGATTGACGCGGGTGTCCATGTCCTCCACCCGACCACTGAACACATCGCCCGCGAGCGCCGCTGTGCGCGCCTCCAGACTGGCGCCAGGCCGCACGAACGCGATCTGCCCTTCGGGAATGTCAAAATCGAGCTTGATCATGCTCGTGTCGTCCAGCGTGGCGATCGGATCGCCAGGCCGCGCCAGCGCGCCAGGGCTTGCGGTACGCAAGCCAATCACGCCGGCAAAGGGGGCGCGGATTGTGCGGTCCGCAATGCGGGCCTCCAGCGCCGATACCCGCGCCTCAGCGCGATCGAACGCAGCGCGTGTTTCCTCGACGCGCGCCGTCGGGGCGAACCCGCGGGCGCCGAGTTCGGTAAAGCGATCAGCGTCGCGCTTGGCGGCGTCGCGCTGGGCCTTGGCCTCTGCAAGGTCGGCCTGCTGCTCGACGCTGGCCAGCACAACCAGAACCTGGCCGCGGCGCACACGATCGCCGGAATCAAACCGCAGCGACTGGATGATATCGGTAATCTTGGAGGTGATCGTCACGCTTTCCCGCGCCTGGGCGGTACCCAGCGCCTGGACCACATCATACAGCGGCCGCACCGCCACCACCTGCGTCACCACACGGGCCGCTTCACCGCCGGGGCGGCCGCCGCCAGCGCCGGGGGGGCGTTGACCGCCAGGACCTTGACCGCCGGGTGAACCGCCGACTGCCTTCGGCTGAGCGCCTCCAGGACCGGCGCTCATCCCTTCCATCACGGCCTTGACGCCCACAGCCCCCGCCCCAAGAGCGACAAGGCCAAGGACGACGCTGGCAAAGCCAAACCGAGAAATCAACCCTCTCATTGCGCGTCCTATCCGCCTCTGTTCCAATCTGATCGCGGCGCGGACCGAGAATTGGCCCCGCCCGTCGACCACACACGCTCCGCTTTGCGGCGTCAAACCACTCAGGCCCAAACCACTCAGGCCCAAACCACTCAG
>JBIKVO010000221.1:0-5398 GCA_044356795.1 Caulobacterales bacterium | reverse complement strand
GGCTCGTCGACGACCGGCTCCCGAAACCGCGCATCCTTCATCCCTGGCCGGCGCTCCGCTTCGCCGTCAAACACGCGAGGTCGGCTGCATGTGCGTGAATGGCGCGTGCACGGATCTGTGCGGGGGCGGCCAGCAATGGCCGTCCCTGCCGGCGAACGCTTTTCCATCTGCACTTCTGTGCTTCTGTGCTTGGCGCCGGCATGCCCAGGCTCGTTCGCGGCGGCGGCGTGCGGTTTTTCTCTCCAACGCGGGCAGCCTGCGCGCGCCTGTGCATTTTCATGTCCAAAGCGCCGAGGCGGAGGCGAAGGTCTGGCTTCGCCCTGAGGCCGTCATTGCAGACAGTGTTGGCTTGAGCCGTCGCGGGCTGGCAAAATTTGCCCATGGTGTGGAAATGCTTTGCGACGGGATTGCAGGGGCCTGGCATGAGCATGTCGAGGAAATCCGCGCACTGTGATGCCGACGTCTTGTGGGTTGACCTCTCGGACGGTCGCACCCCCGGCGTGCCCCTGGCTTGATTTCCCAGGCTGCTGCGTGCGACGCCGGACCAGCGCGCCCTCGTCCGCATCGGTCCGGCCGGTTGCGGCCTGTATTGGGACGCGCTCGAGAAGGACGTTTCCGTTGAAGGCCTGTTGGCAGGGCGGGGCGACGCATGCCGCGCGGTTGGGGCGGCGGCCGAGTCAAGGCCCTGTGGCGGTTCCGCCACGCAGACGCCATTGGCCCCCAGCCCAACCTCCGCTACAGGGTCCCGATGATCGACTTTGCCGCCCTCAAGCGCCCCGCCAGCCCCAACACCTATCTCGTTGCCCCGCCGGGTCTGTGCGCCAACGCCACGCCCGACCAGGATGCCCCGGTGTTCGCCGCCCCGGCCGAGCGGGTGCGCGACGCCTTCCTGCGCCTCATGCGCGGGCAGGCGCGGGTCTCGGAGGGGCCCGCCAATACCGATCCGCTGGCCTATGACTTCGTCGAGACCACGCCGCTGATGCGCTTCAAGGATGATATCAGCGTCCGGTTTCTGCCGCTCGATGGCGGCCGGTCGACGCTGGCAATCTATAGCCGCTCCCGGCTTGGCTATTCCGACATGGGGACGAACAGGAAGCGCATCACCGGGTGGTTGGCCGCTTTGCACAGCGCAATTGGCCAATAGGCCGAGCCATAGAGACGATGCAGCGCACAACAAGGGCTTCCCAAGGGGCGCTGTCTTCATAAATAGTGGGGGCGTCGGGCGGTGCGGACTCACTCCTGCAGTCCAAACGCCCAGACGCGGGACGGAGGCGATGAGCAAGACTCCTTGGGACGAGAACGAGGGCGACGACAGCGACGCAGGCGTCGCTACGAAGTCGCGCACCGAAACCAAGAAGCCATCGCTCTATCGCGTGCTGCTCTTGAACGATGATTACACGCCGATGGAGTTCGTCGTGTTCGTGCTGGAGCGGTTCTTCAACAAGTCCCGGGAGGACGCCACGCGCATCATGCTGCATGTTCATCAGCATGGCGTGGGGGTCTGCGGCATCTATACCTTTGAAGTCGCCGAGACCAAAGTCGCCCAAGTGCTCGATCTGGCGCGGCGGAATGAGCATCCGCTGCAATGCACCATGGAAAAGGAATAGGCCGTGGCGACTTTTTCCCGCACGCTGGAACATACATTGCGCCGTGCGCTGTCGTATGCGAACGAACACCGACATGAATATGTGACGCTGGAGCATCTGTTGCTCTCGCTGATCGACGATGACGACGCCTCGCAGGTGATGACGGCGTGCAAGGTCGATCTCGACAAGCTGCGCACGACGCTGGAAACCTATCTGGAAGAAGAACTCGACAGTCTGGTCGTTGAGGGGCGCGAGCAGGGCGAGGCCCGCCCCACCGCCGGTTTCCAGCGGGTGCTGCAGCGCGCGATGCTGCATGTCGACAGCTCTGGCCAGCGCGAAGTGAGCGGGGCGAATGTGCTCGTTGCGCTGTTCTCGGAGCGCGAAAGCCATGCTGCCTATTTCCTGCAAGAGCAGGACATGACCCGCTATGATGCGGTGAATTACATCTCCCACGGGCTTGCCAAAAAGCCGGGGGCGCAGGCGTCGCGGCCCGTGCGCGGGGCCTCCGACAACGAGGAAGAGCGCTCGGTCAAGCAAGGCCAGGACGCCTTGCAGGCATATTGCGTCAACTTGAACAAGAAGGCCAAGGAAGGCCGGATTGACCCGCTGATCGGGCGCGAGCCGGAAGTGTTGCGCGCAATCCAGATCCTGTGCCGCCGGCAAAAGAATAATCCGCTGCTGGTGGGCGATCCCGGCGTCGGCAAAACCGCGATCGCGGAGGGCCTGGCGCGCAAGATCATCGAAAAGCAGGTGCCGGAGGTATTGGCGGAATCGACCATCTTCTCCCTCGATATGGGCGCGCTGTTGGCCGGCACCCGCTATCGCGGTGACTTTGAAGAGCGCCTCAAGGCCGTGATGAAGGAGCTGGAAGGCCACAAGAACGCAGTGCTGTTCATCGATGAAATCCACACCGTCATTGGCGCCGGGGCCACATCGGGCGGTGCGATGGATGCGTCGAACCTGCTTAAGCCCGCCCTGCAAAGCGGCAATCTGCGCTGCATGGGCTCGACCACCTACAAGGAATATCGCCAGCACTTCGAGAAGGATCGCGCACTTGCCCGTCGCTTCCAGAAGATCGACGTGAACGAGCCATCGATCCCCGATGCGATCAAAATTCTGCTCGGACTGCGGCCTTATTTTGAGGAATATCACAAGGTGAAATACTCCGACGCCGCGATCAAATCGGCGGTGGAATTGAGCGCGCGCCACATGGGTGATCGCAAGCTGCCGGACAAAGCGATTGATGTGATCGATGAAACCGGCGCCGCGATGATGCTGCTCAAGCCGGAGGAGCGCAAAGAGCTGATCGACGTCGAAGAGGTCGAGGCGGTGGTTGCGCGGATGGCGCGGATCCCGCCAAAGTCGGTCTCGAAAGATGATTCCGAGATGCTCAAATCGCTCAACGATGATTTGAAGCGTGTGGTGTTTGGCCAGGACAAAGCGATCGAAAGCCTTGCGGCGGCCATCAAAATGGGCCGCGCCGGTTTGCGTGAACCGCACAAGCCGATCGGCAATTATCTGTTCGCCGGGCCGACGGGTGTCGGCAAAACCGAAGTCGCCCGCAGTCTCGCCAATATCATGGGCATCGAGCTGTTGCGCTTTGACATGTCCGAATACATGGAGCGCCACACCGTGTCGCGGCTGATCGGCGCGCCTCCCGGCTATGTCGGCTATGATCAGGGCGGCTTGCTCACCGATGGCGTCGATCAGCATCCCCATTGTGTGCTGCTGCTCGATGAGATCGAAAAAGCCCATCCGGACCTGTTCAATATCCTGCTGCAGGTGATGGACCACGGCACGCTGACGGACGCCAACGGCAAAAAGGTCGATTTCAGAAACGTTATTCTGATCATGACCACCAATGCCGGCGCGTCGGACGCGGCGAAAATGGGCATCGGTTTCGGCGCCGGCAAAAAAGATCATGAAAACAGCGAGGCGATCCAGCGGCTGTTTACGCCGGAATTCCGCAACCGTCTCGATGCGGTGATCCAATTCGGCCATTTGACGCCCGACATCGTGCGCAATGTGGTGCAGAAGTTCATCATCCAGCTTGAGGCGCAATTGTCGGAACGCAATGTCCAGATCGAGATGACCGATCGGGCGGCCGATTGGGTGGCCAAGCGCGGCTATGACGAGGCGTTTGGCGCACGTCCCCTGGGTCGCGTGATCAATGAGCAGATCAAGAAGCCGATGGCGGATGAGTTGCTGTTTGGCGCGTTAAAGCACGGCGGGTTGGTGAAGATCGACATCGACCCGAGCGACGATGACAAACTGGCGTTCCAGTATTTCCCGGAACAGCCGCCTGCAGCGCCGCCGCAAAAGGCCGCCCAAGCGGTGTGAGTGCGGGCCGCCGCGCGTGCCTGAAAGCGCCTTCCAACCAAGCGGTCGCCGCCTGGGTGGGAGATGCGCGTGCTGATTTCAAGCGCTCCAACGCCCTGCTCCCCCGAAAACGGAGCAGACTTTCGGGCGCGGCGAGACTGAGAGGGCGGTCGGCGCCACACAAACAAAGCGACCACACAAACAAAGCGAAAAACAAGAATCTGTCCGACCGAGGTCGACGTGGCCGCATACTCCGCCACATGCATGCCCTGCTCCCTCTCCTGCCGCAGCTGGCGCGCGTCTTTCCGGCGCTATGCGGTATCGTCGCGGCGGGAGTCTGGCGGGGCTGAAAAAACTCGACCGCGATGTGTTTTGCATGCGCGTTGCGCTCTACCGCGGCAAAGCTGCTGCAAATCTGCAACAGATGTTCGTGATGTTTCATCACGGTACGCTGCACATGATTGCATTGGCCGGCATGCATCCTGATCGGATCGCGGCGTTACGGACCGGCCAAAAGCGTTACAGCATGCGGCTGTATGGCCGGCGCAAGATGCGCATGATCGTGCGCGACATGCGCGCCATCCGCGATCATGCGCGGCGTGGGTAACCTGAAAACCGGCTGTCGTTTGCGGGCGTCGCGATTGCATCCATCACCGCGCATATCGTCTATGGACAGATGATCCGTGCACAGACGATCGCGTTCCCGCGCCGGCTCGACTTCACGTAACGCGTCCCTGCAACCAGTCTGATTTTCCGCCCGCTGGCGCCGCAAGCCCGGCGTCGTTGGTGCTGCTTGAATCACCACGCGGCCCTACATACCACAGTCGTCCCGGGTTGGCGGAGCCAAGCCCGGGATCCAGGCTTGCGACGGCGGATCATTATGAAAAGCCTGGATCCGGGGTTGCTCGCTGCGCCCGGCCCCAGGATGACGGAGGGGGCGGGTTCCTCGCTCCGATCGGTCCTGGAAGACGAAGCCGCCCTGAAATGCATCCCGCCCTGAAATGCATCCTGCTTCGTCACATCGCGGATGGCGCCGATCAACCGCGCCGCCCCGCTGCACAGGGATTACGGCATGTCGCAAGGGATCGCTCTGGCTTTGCACGCCCGCGGTGCTAAGACAGCGCACGCGAAACTGGGAGCCAGCAATGCGGCATGCGTGGCGCGGGCGCCTCAAGCCGAACCAGGCGCGTTCGATGTGCAATCCGTCGCGGTCGCAATCCGGGCCGCGTGCACGCGCGCTGGGAATGATGGCTATTGCGACCTTGGCGACGATCGGGGCGTGTGCGACGCCGTCCGCGCCGATGCAAACACCGATGCAGGCATCTGCTGCGCCCGCGGCCGCGCCGTCTTGGATCGACATCGCGATGGATGAGCCGTTGATCGTAACGGTGTCGGCCTGTGCGCATCTGCGCGAGGGTGTTTCGGCCTTCAATGATCGGCTGACGGGGGCTGGGCTCAATGGCAGTGCCAGCGTGCGCGTTCAAGGTGGCGAT
>JBIKVO010000220.1:0-5404 GCA_044356795.1 Caulobacterales bacterium | reverse complement strand
AGTAGGTCCAAGACGGCATCCGGCCGCCGCCCTCCACCACGCCGCCACGAAAAACGCGGCGACCGCGACAACAGCTGGATGCAGCCCTTTGCGGCCGCGCTTGGCGCGAAATCATTGAAAATCCGTGGCGAACACCCTATTTGACGCGCGCCTTGGTCGGATGGCTGGTCTTCGGGCCTCCCCATAGGCGGACAATCGGGGCCGCGGCTGCCAAGGCTTGGAGTGCTGATCGCCATGATGCTTGTGACGATGATGAAAGCAAAGCTTCACCGCGCCACTGTCACGCAGGCGGACTTGCACTATGAAGGCTCCATCGCCATCGATCATGATTTGTTGGACGCCGCCGGCATCTACCCGCACGAACAGGTGGACGTGCTGAACATCAATAATGGCGCGCGCTTCACCACATATGCGATCGCCGCGCCGCGCGGCTCGAAAACCTTTGGCGTCAACGGCGCGGCCGCCCGCCTGGTGCAAAAGAGCGATCGGATCATTGTCGTCACATATTGCCAGATGCCGGCCGAAGAGGCGCGCAATTATGCCCCCGGCGTGGTGCTGCTGAACGACGAGAACGAGATTATCCGCGCCAACGCGGCCTGACGGCGTCCATTATGGCGCGCGCGACCTCGCCTGGAAATACGCATCCACCGCCGTCGCAATAGCGCCGGCCATTGCGCGCAGGCGGGCGGGATCGCCAAGCCGCCCCTCATCGCGGCGATTGGTCAAGAACCCCAGCTCGATCAGCACCGCAGGCACATCCGGCGCCAGCAACACAAAGAAGCCGGCATTGCGGTGGGTATTGCGCAACAGACTGGTTTGCTGGCCCAGGCGCGGGATCAGATGGCCGGCGAATTCGGCGCTGCGATTGGTCGTTTCGCGCTGGGCAAGGTCCATCAGGATCGCCTCGACCAGTGGCGGCCGGCTTTCCTGCTCCACCGCCTCGATCACCCAGTTATGCCGGTTGGCCAGCGCCCGGGCGCGATCCACGCCACGCTCGCTGAGCGTATAGACCGATGCGCCGCTGGCCTGGGGATTGGGGTTTGAGTCCGCGTGCAGCGAGATGAACAGATCGGCGTCGCGGGCGCGAGCCAGGGTGACGCGCTCTTCCAGTTCCAGAAAGCGATCGCCGTCGCGGGTCATGACCAGCTCATAGCGCCCGGTGGCGCGCAGCTGATCGCGCAGCATCCGGGCGGTGCGCAGGGTGACGTCCTTTTCACGCAGACCCGTGGCGCGGCCGATGGCGCCGGGATCGCGACCGCCATGACCAGCGTCGATCACGATCACCGGGCGGGTGTCGCGCACGGCTGTCTTGCGCGGTGGGGCGATACGGGTTTGCGGCCTTTGGCGCGGCGCCGCCACTGCCGGCTGCGGGGCGAGCGGCGGTGCGATCCGCGCTGGCGCATTGGCCTTGGCGGCGGCCCGGGACGCTGGCCCCCCGCTTAAGGCTGTCAACCGGATCAGGTGTCGCTGTTCGCCGCGGGCGGCAGTTTCGGCCGCCGGCGCGGCTGCCGCCCGCGCCGGTCGCACCAGGTCCAGCACCAGGCGCACCCCGCCCTGCGGCAGCGCGCCGTGCCGGATGCCTGACACCAGCGCTGAACGGTCGGTCAGCACCGCGGCCCGGGCCATGCGCGCGCCGGGCGCATCGATCACCAAACGGTCAGGCGTGGCAAGCACGAAGGACTGCAGGCGGGCCCCGCCCGTTGTGATGACGGAAACGGAAACCCCTTGCGGCCCATCAACCACATCAATCGCGCGGACTTCAGCGCCCGGCGCGTCGCTGGTGCGTGGTGATGTCGCAGAGGCAGAGCCGGCCACCAGCATCGCCGTCGCCGCCAAAGCGGCCGCGCGCACGGCCTGCGAAACCCGCAGCCACACCATACCCAGTCTCCTTTGTTTTGACGGACGGTGACACAAACCCGTTGGCAAACGGTTGCCGGCAGCCGCCTCATGGGAAGCGGGCGCGCACGCCAACGCCCTTTTCATCGCCGAAAGATTGTTGCAAGGTGCCGCGCGGCGGAATGGTCCGCCCTTTTTGGCAGGCGCTGCGCCTGACCGCACCCGGACGCGGCCGCAGGCGACGGCGCGCCCAAGCCCATTCCGGCGCACACCCATCCGGGTCGATCGCTGGAGAGAGGCGCCCCGCGGTTAAGAGCTTGGCGACCAAAACCTGCGCAGAAGGAGATCCGCCTCTGGCGCGCGCCCCTCTTCGGGCGGGCCTCGCCGAGGGCAAAATTTTCACCAGGCAGGCGCTCGCCTGCTGCGGTTTGGTCGGCGACTAGCCTCGCCGACCCCTATTCGGCAGGCGCTGCCTTGGCGCTGCCTGTCCGTGTCGTCGCAGGCGGGTTCCCCGCCTTATTTTTGGAGCCGCGCGTGTCGCCATCCTGGTCGCTGTTGATGCCTTGCCCTGCCCTCACGGGCAGCGAAGCATCGGTGCGATTCTGGCGCGCGCCGCTCGCCCACCCCATCATGCAGCGCGGGCCCCAACGGCCCTGGATGTCGGCCGGCAGGCCGGGCCTCGCGCCGCCAGGAGTTTCGGCTTATGGCCAAGACCATGTTGATCGACGCCGCCCACCCGGAAGAAACCCGGGTTGTGGTGGTGGACGGCTCTCGGATTGAAGATTTCGATTTTGAAGCGCAGAACAAACGCCAGCTCCGCGGGAATATCTATCTCGCGAAAGTCACTCGGGTAGAACCCTCGCTGCAAGCCGCCTTTATCGAGTATGGCGGCAATCGCCAAGGCTTTCTGGCGTTTTCGGAAATCCATCCAGACTATTACAGAATCCCGACGGTGGACCGTCAGGCCCTGCTGGCTGAGATTGAAGCAGCCTCCGCCGGTCACGACCCAGACAGCGACGATGACGATGAGGGCGCGGAGGACGAAGTGCGCCGCCGTATCCTCACCCGGCGCTACAAGGTCCAGGAAGTGATCCACCGCCGCCAGATCATGCTGGTGCAGGTGGTGAAAGAAGAGCGCGGCACCAAAGGCGCAGCGCTGACAACCTATATGTCGCTGGCCGGACGCTATTGCGTGCTGATGCCCAACACCGCGCGCGGGGGCGGCATTTCGCGCAAAATCACCAACAGCGCCGACCGCAAGCGGCTGAAAAAGGTCGCGGGGGAATTGGAGGTGCCGCAGGGCATGGGCGTGATTGTGCGCACAGCCGGCGCCAAGCGCACCAAGACAGAAATCAAGCGCGACTACGAATATCTGATGCGCGCGTGGGAAAACATCCGCGACAAGACGCTGAAGTCGATGGCGCCGGCGCTGATCTATGAAGAATCGAGCCTGGTGAAGCGCGCGGTGCGCGACCTGTACGACAAGGACGTGGACAATATCCTGGTTGAGGGGGAAGGCGCCTATAAGGAGGCGAAGGACTTTGTGCGGATGCTCATGCCGAGCCACGCCAAGAAAGTCATCCACTACAAAGAACCCTCTCCGATCCTGGTGCAGCACGGCGTCGAGCGGCAACTGGAAAGCATCTATTCGCCGATCGTGCAGCTGAAGTCGGGCGGCTATATTGTCATCAACCAGACAGAAGCGCTGGTGGCGATTGACGTGAACTCCGGCCGCTCCACGCGGGAAAAGAATATCGAACAAACCGCCTTGCGCACCAATCTGGAGGCCGCCGAAGAGGCGGCGCGCCAGATGCGGTTGCGCGATTTGGCCGGCCTGATCGTGCTCGATTTCATCGACATGGAGGACGCCAAGAACGACCGCGCCGTCGAGAAGCGGATGAAGGATTGCCTGCGCTTTGATCGCGCGCGGGTGCAAATGGGCAAGATTTCCGGCTTCGGCCTGTTGGAAATGAGCCGCCAGCGCCGCCGCACCGGGGTGCTGGAGGGCAGCTCGGATGTGTGCCCACACTGTAATGGCTCTGGCCGCATCCGCAGCCCTGAAAGCCGCGCGCTGAAGCTGTTGCGGGTGATCGACGAGGAGGCCGTGCGTCGTGGCGGGGCCGAGATCGAGGCGCGCGCGGCGATGGATGTGGCGCTGTATGTGCTCAACGAAAAGCGCGACGCGCTGGCGATGATTGAAGAGGCGCGCGGCGTGCACATCCGCATTCTCGCCGCCTTGGAGCCGATCGTCGGCGACTTCGAACTCACCAGCCTTGGCTCGCGCGAGATGGACGTCGAGCACGAAGAGCCGATGATGGAGCGCAGCGACGACCGCCGGGAACGGGGTGAGCGGGGCGAACGCCAAGATCGCGGCGAACGGGGTCGCGGCGGCAGAGATCGCGACCGCGATCGGGGGCGCAACCGGCGCGATGCGGTTGAAGTGATGGACGATGTCGACGCCATCGCCGAGGAGACCGATGGGGAAACCATCGTCGAGACCGCGGGCGCCGACGGCGACAGCGAAGGCGGCCGTCGCCGTCGGCGCAATCGCGGACGCCGCGGCGGCAAAAAGCGCCGTGATGAGGCGCCTGCCGCGCAGGCCCGCGCCGGTGACGGCAACGGCGATGACGCTGACCTCGACGGCGCGGAGAGCGCGGACGACGAGATCGGGGCCGCCGAAGGCCGCGCTGGTGCTGATCGGGGTCGCAATCGGCGCCGGCGCCGGCGCGGTCGTGGCCGGCGGCACATGCTGGCGGCGGACGGCGGGGAATTCCTCGATCTGCTGGCCAGCGATCCGGTCGCCCTGGCCCCAAGCATCGACCTGTTGAGCATGGATATGGGCGAAGAAGCCCGCAACGGCGCCGCGCCCAGCGACGCCCCCGCCGCTGCCGACGTGAAGCCGCAGCGGGCGCCCCGACCGCCGCGCGGGCCCCGTCCGCCGAAGGCTGCGCCCGCGCCGGTAACCCCATTTGTGGCGGCAATCGTGGTGGAGGATCAGCCCGCGCCAGTCCTGGTGGAGGCAGCAGCGGCCGCCGTGCCGGAACCCGCCATGGCGACATCCCAGCCCCCCCCCCCAGACGCGCCGCCAGGGCCAAACAATCCCGACGATGTTGGAGAAAGCGAAGCCGATTACGAGCCGGACCTGGAACGGCGGCAGAAATTCTTCGCCCGCTTCAACCGTTGGGGCAAGAAGGGGTAACAGTGCTGCCGCAGGACCGCCGCAAACACCGCGCATCAGGGGGTGCATCGCGGTCGCAGCTCACCGGTCGCAGCTTACCGGCGGCAGCGTACCGGCGGCAGCTTACCGGCGGGACTGGCGCGGGCGCTGGCTCGCCGCAGACGGAGCATAGAGAATGGCGCGCACAGGTCATGGGGTGAAGCGACCCATATGGCGATGGGCGACGGCGATCATGGCCCTGCTGGCGATGCTCGCGGCGGCGTCGCTGGCCAATGCCCAACGCGCTGGCCTGTCGGTCGCTCGGGATTCTGAGATCGAAGAAACCCTGCGCATCTACTCGGAGCCGCTGTTCCGGGCCGCCGGGGTCGAGCCCGGCTCGGTGCGGATTGT